>DAOWEP010000063.1 GCA_030638455.1 Gammaproteobacteria bacterium | reverse complement strand
GGCATGTTGCCGAAAATTCGTTGCGCACTGGAAGCGGTTAAGCATGGAGTAAATGCTGCACATATCATCGACGGACGGGTTGAGCATGCTGTTTTACTTGAACTATTTACAGATGAAGGCGTGGGTACCTTGATACGACCTCATTAGATGTAGATCAGGTTTATTAGCGTCAGTTTAGTTACTAGTTGCTGTTGATTTCTCAGTTGTGGCAGCATTTTCATTATCGTGATTAGAGTCGTTGCCTTTTAGTTCCCGGTAACGTTGAATATCCTTTTCATATTTTCTACGGGTAGTTTCCTGTTCTTCCTGTTTAATCGCAATATAGTCATGCGTTCTCTGGATTTGATCCCGTGTATTCTTGATTTGTTTGAGAATGCCTTCAGGGACTGACTTTCCACTGCGCTCATGGTTTGCCGCAGATTTTCTGAGATCCATTAAACGCTGCTCCTGGTTTTTCAAGGTGTCGTTTGAGGCCTGAATAATGTTTTCGATTGCAGCAATATTGGCATCACGTGAATTGATTAGCCCTTCTTCACTAAGATAGCTAGCCAATAACATTTGATCATAGGCGGCCTGTTTCTCATCCTTGCGCTTTTGTTCCTCGCGTATTTTTGCCTGTTCTTCTTCTTTTTTGAGCTGTTCGGCGGTTTTGGCAGCCTCTATTTTTTTTACTGTTATCCCTTGTTCATTTAGTTCATCACGCTTGTGTTTGGAGTGCTGAGGAGGCACCTTGTCGCTGTAATGGATTTTTCCGTTGTCATCTGTCCATTTGTATAGTTTGGCCTGGACAGGCGCTATTGAAAACATCAATGCTATGGCGCATAGAACTGACAATGAAGAGTTGAATATTTTCATAAGGTGTCCTGTAAGATAATAATATGTATATTAGGTTTTAGTTTTCATGTGTTACATGGGGTAGATCTGCTAACTATCAATAGTTATCGGCATGCTAAGCTATTTTTTTAGTTAATCCAGTGAAATGGATCGCAAATTCCGTCCCCTGTACTGTAATAATAGTTTGGAATTTAGGGTAAGTTGTAATTGCTAATACGGCCACGCAATAATCATATATTATTGATATATATGATAAATAACAGTTCATCCCGCTTCCCAGAGGGATATGCGGGTATAGAATAGCTAATGGAAAAATGGATGTACTAACACAATTCTGGTTGTTTCTGATTTCATTGGTGGCCAATATATTTTCGGCCTTTTCGGGTGGAGGTGCCGGTTTAATCCAGTTTCCGGCGTTGATTTTTCTGGGGTTGCCCTTTGGTCTGGCACTGGCTACTCATAAGGTGGCCAGTGTGGCGCTAGGGGTTGGTGCGACTATTAGGCACCTCAAGGAAGGCAGTCTTGAAGGTCGTCTTGTGCTGGTAATGCTGGCATATGGTTTGCCGGGGGTGGTATTGGGTGCCAGTGTTATTCTGAAAGTCCCGGATCAATGGGCACGCATGGCGTTGGGCATCTTGACCATTGGTTTAGGGTTGTACTCATTTTTGAACAAGGAGCTTGGGCAGGTCAGTATTCCATCACATCGAAATAGCTCCGGGTATCTTTTGGGTGGGCTGGTGTTATTTTTGATTGGTGTTCTGAATGGATCGCTAACTTCAGGTACAGGCCTGTTCGTGACTATGTGGTTGGTCAGGTGGTTTGGTCTCGACTACAAACAAGCCGTTGCATACACGCTGGTTCTTGTGGGCATGTTCTGGAATGGTTCAGGCGCAGTAACCTTGGGAGTTTTGGGTAATATTCAGTGGGACTGGTTACCGGCATTGTTACTGGGTTCTTTACTTGGAGGGTATATAGGGGCACATCTTTCGATTACAAAAGGAAATAAATGGATTAAGCGTAGCTTTGAAATAATCACCCTGTTGATGGGGCTTAAGCTAATTACGGGTTGAATACAGGGTAAAGCTTTATTCAACTCCGTATTTCGCACTGTAATCTCGAATAGCCGCTAATTCATTTTCCATGTCGGCCCTGGATTCCAGATAAGTGATCAGGTCTGCGAGCTTTACGATACTAGCCACATGTATGTCGTATGTAGCCTCTACTTCCTGAATGGCCGAAGTCTTGTTCTGGCCTCTTTCCTGTCGATCCAGCGAGATGATGACACCAGCCAGTTGCGCCTGGTGCGCATTAATAATGGAAACTGATTCGCGCACTGAAGTACCGGCTGAGATCACGTCATCTATAACAAGCACCCGTCCACTCAGTTCGGAACCAACAATAATCCCGCCCTCTCCATGGTCTTTTGTTTCCTTTCGGTTAAAGGCATACGGAATGTCCTTGTTATGATGATCAGCCAGTGCAATGGATGTGGCTGTAGCAAGAGGAATACCTTTATAGGAAGGTCCAAACAGCATGTCATACTCGATCCCGGAAGCCTCGATAGCCTGTGCATAATAACGACCAAGCCGGGCAAGGCTTGCGCCGGTATTAAACAGCCCGCTATTAAAGAAATACGGGCTCTGACGGCCTGATTTCAGTGTAAAGCTGCCAAAGCGCAGGACGCCTATCTCAAGGGCAAAGTCCAGAAATTCTTCTTGATACTTCTGCATATATTCAGGTTACTTTATCGTGTAGTAAGTGAATTGTGTAATAAATAAGTATAACGAGTGGGTTAGGATTATAGACTGCCTTGGGCCAGGATGCTAACTGGTACTCTTTCAAGGTGATATTTTGCAGGGCGGAAATTATCAGGTAGGATAATTATTCCATAAACCAAACAAGTAACAGTATATGAGAATTATTACGGCCAATGTAAATGGTATTCGTGCTGCATCACGCAAAGGATTCTTTGACTGGATGAAGCGTCAAAAAGCGGATGTGGTGTGTATACAGGAAACCAAGGCACAGGAATATCAGCTAACTGATCCTGCATTCCATCCAAAGGGTTATCATGTATATTTTCATGATGCAGAGAAGAAAGGCTACAGCGGTGTCGCTATCTATAGCCGTCATGTTCCCGATCAAGTCGTTATGGGCCTTGGATGGCCGGATATTGATGCTGAAGGTCGCTATATTCAGATTGATCTGGGTAATCTCAGTATCATATCGCTATATATGCATTCAGGGTCTTCCGGAGATGAGCGACAAGCAATCAAATTTGATTTTATGGAAAGGTTTATGGAGCACCTGAAAACACTTCGGCGCAAGAAAAGAGAATATATTATTTGTGGTGACTGGAATATTGTTCACAAGGAAATAGATATAAAGAACTTCAAGTCTAACCAGAAAAATTCAGGTTGTTTGCCAGAGGAGCGCGCCTGGCTGGATGAGCTCTTTGGCCCGGCTGGATATGTAGATGCCTTTCGGGTTGTAAATCAGCAAAAGGATCAATACACCTGGTGGTCTAATCGAGGTCGTGCGCGTGAAAATAATGTGGGGTGGAGAATAGATTACCAGGTGGTTACACCCGATCTAAAAGACAAGATACAAAAGGCCTCAGTGTATAAAAACAAATGGTTTTCAGATCATGCGCCATTAACCCTCGATTATGACATAGGCTTGTAAACCGGACATATAACGCCCTTTGTCCTGTAGTAGGCAATCTATTTCGGGCCTGCTAAACAGTTAAGCTGTTTGGGCTTTCGATAAATCCAGCAGGCTGGTAAGAAGCCAGTTCCATTATTAGTGTGACTTTATTCACAGAATGACATTTTATGTCACCTTTCTAGACTTCTTGTGAAGTCTTCAACATAAAATCTGCTATCTGTAGTCTATATATTAGATACGGTTTGAATTGTTATTTCACAATTTTTTTCAATTTATTATTAAATTACCTGCCGCGGTGCCGTCATCATGTCAATGATAGTTACCTTTGCGGCATATTTTTATGTAAACAGTTTTTTGAGGGGAAAGTAACAAGATGGGCGCTGCGAAAAAACTTGTTGACAAAGAGGTCCTTAGATCTCTGGTGCCCCTTAATGCACTTTCAGATACGCATTTCAATGAGCTGATCAGAAAAGCGAAGATTGAAGATTTGTCATCGGGTTATTACCTGTTTAAGAAGGGTGATCGCGATAGCAAGGCGATATATGTTCTAAGCGGTGAAGTTGCCCTTCTCCAGGGCCGTAAAGTGCAGTCAGTCGTTACGGCAACGTCTGATGAGGCGCTGCATCCTATAGCCCCGCAACAACCCCGCCAATTTTCAGCTCGTACCAAGGGCCGTACAACCATCATGAGTATTGATGCAGGGTTGCTTGATGTGATGCTGACATGGGATCAATCCTCAGGTTCCTGTTATGAGGTGAATGATATACATTCAGAAGAAGACGAAGACTGGATGACCAGGATGTTGCAGTCTGAGTTACTGGTAAAATTGCCGGCATTGAATATCCAGCAACTCATTATGCGCATGGAAGAGATAGAGGCAAAATCAGGGGAGGTTATCGTAGAGCAGGATGAAGAAGGTGATTACTATTATATTATCAAGCAAGGGGCTTGTGTAGTCGCCAGAAAATTATCTGAACGGGGGAAGCCTGTAAAGCTTGCTGAATTAAATGAAGGTGCCAGCTTTGGTGAGGAAGCGCTGCTTTCTGAAGGCAAACGAAATGCCAGCATTATAATGAAAACGGATGGCATCCTGATGAGGCTGTCAAAACAGGATTTTGATGAGATATTAAAAGATCCTCTCATCAAGCAGGTAAATTACAAACAAGGAAAGAAGGTAGTAGATAAGGAAGGGGCTTGGCTTGATGTACGTCTTCCTGGTGAATATAACAATGGGCATATACCAGGGAGCATCAATATACCGTTGGCGGCTATTCGTGATGAAACCGAACATCTGGATTCAAATAAAAAGCATGTAGTGTATTGTGATACCGGGAGACGTAGTGCAAGTGCAATCTTTCTGCTTGGTCATTGCGGAATTGATGGGTGTATTCTTACGGATGGCCTGGCATCGGTA
Organism: Gammaproteobacteria bacterium; assembly: GCA_030638455.1. Classification (GTDB taxonomy): domain Bacteria; phylum Pseudomonadota; class Gammaproteobacteria; order DAOWEP01; family DAOWEP01; genus DAOWEP01. The sequence continues at coordinate 4,262 of DAOWEP010000063.1, read as the reverse complement.
CCGCATGAAGATCTCGAAATTACAAAGAATTCATCTGTTGCGAGCGCAGATGTAATTCAGTTCGATCAATCAAAATCTAGTCAGAGTCCCGGAGCTATTGAAAAAGAGCATGTGAAAAGCGGACTTGAACTGGAAAAATTACAGCAGACAAATCAAATCCAGCAGGAACGCATGAATGCCCTTGAGCATGACTTGCATTTAAAAGAAGAAAAAATCAGTGTATTACGTATAGAGCTGGATCAAAATACACAACTTCAGGAAGAAGCAAAGGGCCTACAGACGGAATTGGAAAAAGCGATTGGAAAATCTGCTGAACTGGAAGAGCAGTTGATAGACAGTATGTCATCAGGAGCCACCTTTGAAGAGGAGATGGCTAATCTGACTTCACGCTTGAACAAGGAGACCCAGGACCACCAGGTTACGCTGGATAAGTTAGTGGATACAGATAAACAGACCCTCCAGTATCAGCAGGCAGCAGGTGATCTGCAACAACAGATCAGGAAAATTCAGGATGAGAAGGCTGGCCTGCAAGCGAGATTACAGGAAGAGGACTCAATCCGAAAGGCACTAGAGCAGAGGCTTGAGGCTGAACAGAAAGGCCGAGAAAAGCTGGAACAGGACAAACAGCTCCTGGGAACAGGTCTGGATAAGGAATTGACCGAATTGAGATCCAGGCTTGAAGATCAGGAAGAAGCCAGGCAGCAGGCGGAACAGCAGATAACTTTGCTTGAAGAAAACTTTACACAAAAAGTAGGGGAGCTGGAAGAAGCCGAAGCAGAATTGGCCAATGTAAAGTCCCAACTGGAAGCAGTTTCGGAGATCCAGAAAACACTGGATATTGAGATTAGCTCAAGAAAAGAAGTCGAACAGAAAGCGGAAGATTTAAATAATGAATTTAGCGAGTTGCAGGCTAGTCTTGCAGAACATGAAAAATCCAGACAACAGGCAGAACAACGGCTTGAAGAAATCGAGCAAAAATATTCAAAAACCCGGGAGTTGTTGGATGACGCCCAGAGAGAAATGGAGCACCTGAAATCTGGTCAAGTTGAGCTTAGTGGAATACAGGAAGACATAGAGGTAGAGCGAAATAAGCGAATAGAGTTTGAAGAGCAGCTGGCATCTCTTGAGAAGGAATTTTCACAGAAAAGTGAGGAGCTGGAATCCACGGAGGCCGAATTTGCAAGTTTGCAGTCACAGCTGGAGAGGACTACAGAAATCCAGCAAAATATGGATATAGAGATTGACGCCAGGAAAAAAGCGGAGCAGCAACTTATAGGAATAGAGCAGGAGTCTGTTGATGTAAAGAAGACCCTGGCGGAATCAAGGGAAGAAATTACGGCTTTGGAGTACATGCTGGCTGAGCTTTCAGGTGTGCAGGAAAATCTTGTAACCGAAAGAGAAGAAAGGGAGTTGCTGGAGCAAAAGCTGGAAAACCTTGATCAGGATACTGTAAAGGCACAAAAGGATCTGGAGCTTGCGAACAGTGAGATAGATCGTCTGAAATCGATCCAGGATGAAATGCTGGATATGCAGAAAACCCTGGATGCTGAAGCCGAGATTCGTAAGCAGGTAGAGCATCAACTGGATTCTCTTAGAGAAGAGCATGAGAAAAGCCAGGGTGCGCTGGGAGAAGCTATAGAGGAATTAGGCGTATCGAGTGATGAGCTGGCAAAGGAAAATAAAGCATTACAGGATCAGGTCGAAAAAATAAGTAATAAGGCGGATGAGGATAGGCAGCACTATCAGGATGAGCGGGATTCATGGCAATCCATGGAACGAGAGTTCGATTCATTGAAAAATGATGAAGAGGTCTTGACGCAGCAGTTGGAAGAGGTAACCCTTAATAAAGATAGTCTAAAGCAGGAATTGTCATATTTAGGTAAGGATTTACATCGGTCGATTGAATCAGAAAAAGAAGTGCGTAACGGTCTTGAGGACGAAATAAAATGTCTTCAGAAAGAACTGGATAATATGAATAATAAAGAAGAAGAAAACAAGAGTAAGGAAGCGGAACTGGAAGAGGAACTGGCAAAATTGTCAGCTGACCTAGAACAGGCGGACACGTACGCATCTGATTTGGACAAGAAATTGAATGAGGCCCAGGATAGGCAGGTAGCCAGTAAAAAAGAAATTGATAATCTTAAGAGTGATCTCGGTCAACCCAGGGATGTTATCGATGAGGCAATGGCCTTGCGTAATGAGATGGAAGAGCTTAAACGCAGTATGATGGAAGATAAAGAGCAAGGACTAGCTGGTACAGGCTCTGGAAGCAGTGATAAAATAAAAACAGTAGATGATACGTTTGATAGTAACCTGAAGGAAGAAAACGAAACTCTTCGCAAGGAACTGGAAAATATATATCGTGAGCAGGAAATTGCGATTGAAACAGGGCGTGCCCCTAAGCCGCCAAAGCCACTGGATATTCCAAATTTATTTGGTGATGACTTACTTGCAGATGACAATGATGTAGATGATTCATCTACATCATTACCAACGCAAACAAAAACTGTAAAACCTGTTAAGGAAGACGGTTCCCATAGAGATCCCTTTGCCGTTGCTGATCTGGATAAGAAGGCGTTCCAGTCAGTCGAAGAAGGTGCAAAAGGTAGTAAGCGCTGGATGATATTCACGGTGCTTGCGGTTGTATTGGTTTTGGTATTAGGTGGCATGTACTATTTCTTGTTGAAGCCTGGGATAGATGAAGGTCCAGGTAAGGTAGCCAGTAAGGAGAACGGAATTGATGATATAAGTAAGTCATCTGATACCAGTACTCAGGTAGCAGGGCAGACTACCGGGGGTAAGCCAGCTAAGAAAGAAGCGGCTACAATAACCCTGCCGAAGAAGACCGTTACTGACAAGCGTTCAACCAGGACTGCTGTAAAACCTGAGCGTAGAAAGATCCCTCGTAAGGTAGTACCCAGGATCACTGGGACAAAGACAGAGAAAAAGACAGTAGCACCTGGTAAGTCAGGGTACATGTCAAATAATACAGGTGATGCTGTAAGCGATAAACCTAAAATAGAAAAGCTGGATACTAGCGTGAAGCCAGTAGTTTCTCTGATGTCAGCAGGGAGAGCCTATAGTGATGTACTAAAGATGGGCGGTCGTGGTCCGGTAATGGTTAAAGCATTGGGTGGGGAGTTTGAAATGGGCAGTGCATCAAGCTCTACGTATTTTGATGAGCGTCCAAAACATACGGTTAAATTGAAAGCGTTTTCTATTTCAAAATACGAAGTTACCTTTAATGAATATGATCAGTATGCTGAGGCCAAAGGGCTACCTAAGCCTGATGATAATGGTTGGGGACGTGGTCGGCGTCCGGTAATTAATGTTAGCTGGGATGATGCTAATGCCTATGCCAGGTGGCTGTCCGAGCAAACTGGATACCAGTATCGCCTGCCAAGTGAGGCAGAATGGGAGTATACGGCACGCGCTGGTTCCAGCACCTTATATTGGTGGGGTAGCCTGTTCAGTGAAGATAAAGCCAATTGCTTTAATTGTGGTGGTCAATGGGCAGGTGAAGGCACAGCTCCAGTAGGAAGCTTTAAGGTGAACCCGCTTGGGTTACATGATATGTCTGGTAATGTAATGGAATGGACGCAGGACTGTTTCCACAAGAACTATAAGGGCGCGCCGGTAGATGGTAGCGCATGGAAAAGTGCTGATTGTGTTAGCAGGATGCTCCGTGGTGGTTCTTACAGGACAACAACAGTGAACCTGCGTACCAGCAAGCGTGATCATTTACCTCCGGGGATATCTGCAGATAATATTGGGTTCCGCCTGGTTCGTACAAACACACCATACCGTGATGCCAAGTAGGGTTCTATGCGCACTAGATGACCTGTTGGACAACAGCACAAAAGGGTATTCGATTTCTTCCAGGGGGAAGACTAAAGAAATATTTCTGGTGAGGTGTGGTGACAATGTATATGGATATGTAAATAGCTGCCCGCATACAGGTAGCCCACTTGATTGGGTGTCGGACCAATTTCTGAGCGAAGACAGGGCCTATATTCAGTGTGCTACCCATTTCGCACTTTTCAGGATAGAAGACGGGTTCTGTATCTCGGGGCCTTGTGCAAATAAGGCCCTGCAGTCAGTGCCCGTGAAACTGGAGAACAACGCTATTGTACTTTTATAGGGATAAATACAGTTGATCGTGAGGCATTACCAGAGTGGGTAGTAATTGCTGTAGTAATGGTTCTAGTGATATTCCCGAGGTCAAAAAAATGTCCAACCTGTAACAGGTCGGACATTATTAT
>DAOWEP010000055.1 GCA_030638455.1 Gammaproteobacteria bacterium | reverse complement strand
TTGCACATCTTCCGGCCCCTTTGGTGGTTTTGCGCACGGGGGGATCGGGCGCGGGAAGGGTGCCTTGTGCCGGAAACCGCCGGGTCTGTCGATGGTGCCAAGTAATGTCATTAATATAGATAACGCACGGATGGAATGAAAGCCATTGGAATGTGCAGCCAGGCCACGCATGGCATGAAAAGAGACAGGGTTGCCGGTTACGGTTTCGTGGTCCTTGCCCCATACGTCTGTCCATGCAATCGGTAATTCTATTTTTTCATCACGCGCCGTGATGCCCATTTCATGGGCAAGACGTCGGATGGTGTCAGCAGATATACCCGTAATCCCTTCCGCCCATTCCGGGGTATAGCTGGCTACCCGTTCTGTGAGTAACTGGAATGAAGGTTTTATATTGGTTCCGTCTGATAAGGTGAACTCGCCTAATAGATAAGGGTCAGCACCTTCGGTACGGGTTACGACGGGTTTGTCTGTATTACGGTCCCACCACAATTTATTTTGTGGATCAAAGCAGCCCTCTTCTTCAGGAACCTCGGTGCGAATAAACATCCCGTATTCCGAATTGGCTTCATCCATATTGACCATTTCAGCGGCGTTGGTGTATTGCACCAGGAAATCGCGGTCATACAGGCCAGTCTTGATGATCTCGTGAGTGAGTGCCAGCAGTAGCGCACCATCGGTACCGGGCCGTATAGGAATCCACTCATCGGCAATGGCGGAGTACCCTGTGCGTACCGGGTTGATGGAGATGAATTTACCACCCTGGCGTTTGAATTTGGAGAGTTCAACTTTTAACGGGTTGGAATGATGGTCTTCAGCCGTTCCGATCATTATGAACAAACGGGATCGATCCAGATCCGGGCCACCGAATTCCCAGAAGGAACCACCAATGGTGTAGATCATGCCGGCTGCCATATTGACCGAACAGAAACCCCCGTGAGCCGCATAGTTGGGTGTGCCGAATTGCTTGGCAAACAGGCCGGTCAACGCCTGCATCTGGTCACGTCCGGTAAATAATGCAAACTTTTTCGGATCGGTCTTGCGGATATCGGCAAGACGCTCATCCATGAGAGAAAATGCCTCATCCCATGAGATTTCCTCAAATTCATTATCTCCGCGCGAGGAGCCTGGTTTACGCCGTAATGGTTTGGTCAGGCGCGCTGGGGAGTATTGTTTCATGATCCCGGATGAGCCCTTTGCACAAATGACACCTTTGTTTAATGGGTGGTCAGGGTTGCCTTGAATAAAACGAACTTCACCATCGCGTAACGTTACACGGATACCACAACGGCAGGCGCACATATAACAGGTGGTATTTTTTACTTCTATTCGTGAGGATTCCGGTGGTGTTACCGGGTCATGGATTGGTCGCGATGTCCTCATGGTATCTGGCCTGCTGGAGAAGAGAGGGTACTTTATAGGGCATTTGGCAGGTATTTCCAATCAAGGCTACTAAGACACGCATAAAATTATAATATTCTAATATTCCAATAATCACGTAGTATTTTACTCAAGAAACAGTAACTTATTGTAATATATATGTATTTTTAAAAAGTCGCGTACATAATGCTTCCTGATAAGGAAGATTTATACCCGGCAAAGATAAAACTGTTTTGCTTTCAGCGCATATGTAATTAAGGTAGGCATCCTGATTTTGGGTTGCCATGTGCACCGCCCGTCCTTATGGGCAGCTAACAGCGAATTAGTGTGTAGCTAAATTCTTGTTTATCTTTTGTTTAATTAAGTAAAGCAAAGAAGGATGACAGGGCAATCCGCAGGAAGTTTTATGTTTCTTGATCAGTAATTGAGCTGAATCAAAGACAGAATTTAGTAGCAAAGCAATACTATGTGCCCTTTTGTATAATTCAAGTTGCATAGTTCAAACTTTGACCAATGAATATCATCTGTTGACCATATATTAGTAGCGATATGTGTTGGTGGAATTTTTTAACCGCGGTGAAATAAGTAATTAATAATTAGGAGAGCGATAATGCCTACATTTGTACGTACCGATAAGTGCGATGGTTGTAAGGGTCAGGACAAGACTGCTTGCATGTACATCTGCCCACACGATTTGATGAAGCTGGATAAAGATGGTTCTGAAACTGGCCATGCCATGAAGGCATTCAACCAGGAGCCAGAGCAGTGCTGGGAATGTTATTCCTGCGTTAAGATCTGTCCTCAACAGGCGATCGAATGTCGTCACTATGCAGATGTTGTTCCACTGGGTGGTTCTGTACAGCCATTGCGTGGTTCTGATTCTATTATGTGGACTATCAAGTTCCGTAACGGCACCATGAAGCGCTTTAAGTTCCCTATCCGTACAACTCCTGAAGGTTCTATTGATCCTTATGCAGGTAAGCCAGAAGCTGACATGTCCAAGATCGAAGACAACGGTTTCTTTAATCACAATGAGCAGAATGGCTATCGTGAAGGTGATAAAAGCGAGCTGATCAAGCTTTAATTTTCAAGTTTAAAATATTTTACAGAGGAAAAGATCATGGCAGGAGAATTTGGTAATCCTGAGGTAGTAGAAGAAGAAGTTGATATTCTTCTTATTGGTGGTGGCATGGCTTGTTGTGGTACAGCGTTTGAACTTCCACGCTGGATTGAAGCATCAGGTGCTGACCTAAAAGTTAAGCTTGTTGATAAGGCTGCAATGGATCGCTCTGGCGCGGTTGCACAGGGTTTGTCTGCGATCAATACCTATATCGGTACTGAGCAGGATCCAGCTGATTACGCTCGTATGGTTTCTAATGACCTTATGGGTATTACGCGTGATGA
>DAOWEP010000121.1 GCA_030638455.1 Gammaproteobacteria bacterium | reverse complement strand
GAGAGCATGGTAGGCATCGCGGCAGGCGTGTATGATCTTCCATTAAGAGAGGCGAGGGAAAGGTTTGAGCGAGAGTACCTTGTACACCAATTGCAGATCTGTAATGGTAGTGTCGGGAGGCTGTCTAAACTAGTGGGTATGGAACGTACTAATCTGTACCGCAAGTTGAGAAGTCTTGGGATAGACGTGAAACAGAGTAAATAGGCTCGCAAAAATACTTTATAAGAACAATAAGAAGCAACAATTATGAAAATCATTATCCTTGGCGCAGGGCAAGTCGGTTCATCAGTTGCACATAATCTCGCAAGAGAATCAAACGATATTACCGTTGTCGATACCAATCTTGATGTGCTTGAGGAGTTGCAGGGTCGTCTGGATCTGCGAACAGTGGTAGGACATGCATCATACCCGGAGGTTCTGGTGAATGCGGGCGCTGAAGATGCCGATATGATTATCGCGGTTACCAATAGCGATGAGGTTAATATGGCGGCTTGTCAGGTAGCCTATACACTCTTTCATACACCCACCAAGATTGCTCGTGTCCGTGCGCCTGAATACTTAAACCACAGGAGACTATTCGCCCAGGAAGCCTTTCCTATTGATGTAACCATTAGTCCGGAACAACTGGTTACGGCCTATATCCATCGGCTTATTGAACACCCCGGCGCATTACAGGTAGTGGATTTTGCAGATGGTCGAGTCAGGCTGGTAGCGGTACGGGCTTACTATGGAGGTCCGTTGGTAGGACACGAGTTAAGGGAAATACGAGATCACATACCTGGAATCCAGGCGCGTGTAGCGGCAATCTTCAGGCAAGGAAATCCTATCATTCCGAAAGGCGATACCGTAATTGAGGCAGACGATGAAGTCTTCTTTATTGCCGCAAAAGAAAATATTCGTGTAGTGATGAGCGAACTTCGCAGGCTGGACAAACCGGTCAAGCGCGTAATTCTTGCTGGAGGAGGAAATATTGGCACACGGTTGGCAAGGGCGCTCGAAAACAAATACCAGGTAAAGGTTATTGACCGTAATCGAGACAATGCCCGCAGGATTTCGGAAGAACTTCCCAATACCATTGTATTGCTTGGGGATGCGGCCGATGAAGAGCTGTTGCTGGAAGAGAATATTGAAAGTGCAGATGTATTTTGTGCGCTCACTAATGATGATGAAGCAAATATCCTTTCTGCGATGTTGGCCAAACGACTGGGTGCCAAGCGGGTCATGTCCGTCATCAACAGGGCATCTTATGTAGATCTGGTAGAAAGCGGCGATATTGATATTGCAATTTCCCCACAACAGGCAACCATAGGGAGTTTGCTGACTCATATTCGACGTGGAGATGTAACCGTCGTACATTCGTTGCGCCGTGGAGCAGCGGAGGCGATTGAGGCGGTTGCTCATGGCGACAGTAAAACATCAAAGGTTATCGGTAAGGCAATAGAGGACATTAAATTACCCAAAGGAACAACCATTGGGGCACTAGTGCGTGGCGATGAGGTGGTCATTGCACATCATGACACTGTAATAATTGCAGAAGACCACGTCATCCTGTTTTTAATAGACAAAAATAAGGTTTCAGAGGTAGAGAAACTATTCCAGGTTGGGGTGACCTTTATTTGATTTTAGTATCTAGATGCAAGTAACCAGTGCTCTTTCAGGAATCTATCAATGGTTGGCGTACTATTGAATACGCTATTTTATTACAAAGGTAATAATAAATAGAATTATTAATAAACGTGTAATACTTTTTCGGGGTTTTCTTTGCCCCATTTACTCGCGTCCAGTAACGTTTAAATATGCAATTTACAGCTATCCAACGAATCTTCGGTCTGTTGTTAATGTTATTCAGCAGCACCATGTTACCGCCTGTCCTGGTAGCTTACTGGTATGGTGATGGGGCACTGGAGCCATTCGTTATTTCATTTGGCTGGACTCTTGTTACCGGTTTTTTGTGTTGGTTACCGGTAATGAACAGACGAAAGGAGCTTCGTCTGAAGGATGGCTTTCTGGTAGTCGTATTATTCTGGTTTGTGCTTGGGCTGTTTGGCTCCCTACCCTTTATGTTGTCAACTAATCCTCATATGAGTTTTACCAATGCCGTTTTTGAGTCTTTCTCGGGGCTGACTACAACTGGCGCAACTGTAATTACAGGCATCGATCAACTACCCCGCTCCATTTTATGGTACCGACAACAATTACAGTGGCTGGGCGGCATGGGTATCATCGTCCTGGCAGTCGCAATATTACCCATGCTGGGTGTTGGTGGTATGCAGCTTTACCGGGCAGAAACACCAGGGCCGATGAAAGACAACAAGCTTACCCCTAGAATTACAGAAACCGCAAAGGCGCTCTGGTACATTTATCTGGGTTTGACAATCCTGTGCGCGCTTGCCTACCTACTTGCAGGCATGACGCCCTTTGATGCAATTGCACATAGCTTTTCAACAGTAGCAATCGGAGGATTTTCTACACACGATGCCAGTATGGCTTATTTTCAAAGTGAATTAATAGAAACGATTGCAGTGGTATTTATGTTACTCGCAGGTGTTAATTTTGCCCTGCATTTTATTGCCTGGCGTTCTGTAAGTATCAAGCCATATCTGAGAGATCCCGAGGTCAAGGCGTATTTTTTTGTTTTGGTGGCTGCTTCTGTAATCGCAACTGTGTACCTGTATTTTTCAGGTGTATACCCAAGCTTCTATGAAGCATTCAGGTTTGGCGTGTTTCATACGGTATCAATTGGTACGACCTCTGGTTTCAGTACCACAGATCATTTTAACTGGCCCGGATTTTTGCCTGTTATGCTGCTGTTTATCAGTTTTATCGGTGGCTGTGCAGGTTCAACCGGTGGAGGCATGAAGGTAATCCGCTTTTTACTTTTGGTAAAGCAGGGAATGCGTGAGGTGATACGCCTGATTCACCCGAGCGCGCAAGTGCCGCTTATGGTGGGCGGAAAGGCCATGCCCTATCGGGTAATGGAATCAGTGTGGGGTTTCTTTGCTGCCTATGTGGCGGTATTCAGTTTTATCATGCTCATTGTTATGTTATCCGGGCTGGATCAGAAAACAGCCTTCTCTGCGGTAGCGGCCTGTATGAATAACCTGGGCCCAGGGCTTGGAGATGTCGGTGCAAATTATGCAGATGTAAATAATTTGGCAAAATGGATGCTTATTTTTTCTATGGTGGTGGGGCGCCTGGAAATTTTCACATTGATCGTTATCCTTACCCCTGCCTTCTGGCGGAAATAAAGTAAATAGCATCTTGATCTGGATGAGTTTCAGGTAGTAGTCATGCACATGGAAAAACAAGAGCAGGCAAAATGGGATGCACGTTATTTGTCATCACTTGAGTTTCCATCTCCCGCCGAAGTACTTCAGCAAAACCCGCACCTACTACCAAAGCAAGGTAAGGCGCTGGATCTGGCCTGTGGTTTAGGCGCAAAT
>DAOWEP010000023.1 GCA_030638455.1 Gammaproteobacteria bacterium | reverse complement strand
CACTTAACCTGAAAGATGTTAAAGGGCTACGTAACATTTCACATTCCTCTGAAGACGTTCATCATGAACTTAAAATCGATATCGATCGGGAGCGGGCAAGCAACCTTGGACTGGACGTAGAGGACGTAGGCAGGGCCATGCGTATTGCCCTGTCCGGCATCGTGGTAACCGACTTTCTTGAGGGTGACCGCAGTTATGATATACGTGTACGCATCCCTCAAGTGGAGGCATCAAACCCACAGGATCTGGAGTCCATATTATTGTTTCCGGCCAGGGAAAATAAAAAGGCAATATACCTGGGCAATGTGGCAAAAATAAACCTGATTGAATCCTCTTCCAGGATCCTGCGTGATAATCAGCAACGCATTGTTGAAGTCAGCGCCTCTATTGCAAGGGGTGCAACACTGGGGGGTGTACTCGTCAGTATCGATAAAAAACTGGAGACCCTGGAACTACCTCAAGGTTACACCCTGTATGACGGTGGTTCTAAGAAAACGCTACAGGAAAGCAGAGCCCTGGGGGTAACACTACTATTTCTGGCATTGTTTCTGGTGTTTGTAGTAATGGCCATTCAATATGAATCCCTGCGCAACCCTGTCATCATTATGCTGAGTGTACCCTTTGCCTTGATCGGTGTAGCCATCGGTATTTATTTAACAGGGCTGCCATTGTCCATGCCCGTGAAACTGGGCATTATCATGCTGGCAGGTATTGTGGTAAACAATGCCATTGTACTGGTGGAGTACATCGAGATAGTACGAGACAGGGGCAGCCATATTCGTGAAGCTATTCTTGAGGCCGCACGTTTAAGGTTGCGCCCTATTTTGATGACTACACTCACAACCGTATTCGGTATGCTGCCATTAGCCATTGGCTTTGGTGAAGGTGCCGAGATGCTCAGACCACTAGCCGTATCTATTGTATCCGGGCTATCGTTTTCTATGCTGGTGAGTCTGATCCTGGTACCCATCATGTATGAACTAACACATATGAAACAGTGGCAGGTGAATGCGTGATTTATTACCGGTAACCAGGGCGCTACCCAAAACAAAAAAGCCCCCACAAGTTACAAGAAATACCTAATCGACAACTTGTGGCCCCAGAACACGAAACACTTCATCTATCGTGGCCAGGCCCTTACTAACATTATCAGTTAGCGTAACTATGTCTTCTTCATTGGTCAGATATGTAATCTCGCGAATACTGGCACCAGATAATGACTACTACAACGGTTATCGTGTTCATGCCGATTTAGGCGGAAAAACTCTGCTGAAAATAATCGAAAAACCTAAACTTAACTGTGTGAACAGTGGCCACTACACCTGGAAAGATCACTGTAAAGGACTCTTTCAGATGCCGGTTGCAGCGTAATTAATAATTCGCCATGCACAGACGATATACCAGGAATGACTGGAACCTTATCCCAGTTTATTTATATCAATGAAAAAGTTTATTAGATCTTTCCGACTAACGATACCGCACAGCTTGTTATCTTTATCAGTGATAATAATTCGACCAACACGATTCTTAATTAAAGATAGTAGAGCTTTTTTTACAGGAGTATCTGGGCTAAGTCTAATTACATCTTTTTCGACTTTAATAACTAATGGTAATTCTCCTAGTTTTAAATGTAGCTTACCTGCCGCTACCTCTGTGATTAAATCAAGTGTTGAAACAACGCCGATAACCTTGCGGTCAATATCAATGACAGGAAATCCAGTTACATTTTTCTCTTTTGCTAGTTTCAATACGTGATAAACTGTTTGGTTTAACGTCACACTTAGGACATGTGAAGTCATAATGTCTTTAATTAGGGTTGATTGATCAACTGATTCAGTCATTTTAACATCCGCGCATGTTATCAATAAGACAGCAATAGTTCATAACTTGATCAGATGCTCCTAAGATTCTTCCGAACAGCATCATTAGTCGAGCATACAGAACTTCTTCTCAAGAATCACAAAAATAATGGAAGGGGTCTTCCACCCCCGCTAAAACTACCTAGCCTACAATTATAGCTATACCCTCTAATTAAATGACCGTATCACTTTCCTATATTACTCAAGGTGCTACTTTAATTTAGATCTACAGGCTTTTTGGATACAACCTTATTTCCGGTAAACATTGCAGATACAACCCCATTCTTTTCCCTCACTTCTATCAAAACAACAGCTGCTATATGTAAAACAATTGAAATAAGGAGCACATAAAACGAATAAACATGCGTTGTAATAAAGGGCTTTCTGAATTTACGCATTTCAGCATACGCTTCCGAATCCACATCATCTTTGGAGCCGGGCTTAAGATTTTTAATTTTATCATGCTCCTCACCTGAGCCTGTTACCCATTCCGCGATTTCATGACCAAACGGTGGCAGATATAAATCTGTTCCTGCCAAGACTAAACCTGTTGTCGCCTGCGTTACAAGAAGCAAGAACAGAAACCCAACCATGAGCTTAGCTACGGGGTTATGACCTAAATACTGAGGTGGCTCACCAGCTTTTGCACCAGCAACATACTCACTCACAGAACGCCAATATCCTTTACCAATAGGTAATATTGCCTTCCATCGAGAATATTTGTTCCCAATAAAACCCCAAACCAATCGCCAGATTAGATTTAGCACAAAAACATAACCAAAATAAACATGAACAGTTTTTAACAGTAATTTACCGTCATTATTCACTCCCAATACTTTATAATTCAGTATAACTACCCCAACACTGATAAGACCAATGATACAAATCACATTGATCCAGTGAAACAAGCGCGTAGTGCGATCCCATACAGAATAATATTTAAGTTCGTTATCTGACATGACTCTCTCCTCACATATAGGTTAGTAAATGGTGAATAAAGTCTTTTTCTAGAAATTGTAATAACGATTCGTAATTCTATCCCTATCCATTCTTAATTAATTTCTTCTGATATCGTAATTGAGCGCCTAGTATTGTCTTGAAATCATTTTTGAAACATCACGTGGAGCTAACCAGGAGACACGTCTTTTGCGCCGATCTGGCTTGATGATTTGTTATGCATTCTGTTTCAATAAGTACTCTTCTACGATATCGACCGATGAAACAATGCCTCTTATGATTCCATTATCTACTATAACGATGTGGTGGATCTTATTCTTTACCATTAATTCGGATGCCTCCTTAACAGCTATATCCGGGCTTACTTCGATAATCTTGTGCGTACACAATTCCCATGCTCGTTTGGTTCTTAGGTTTTTGTGTATCGCATGAAAATGCACAATATCTGGGGAACTAATTACCCCAAAACAGTTTCCCTTCGAATCAACAACTGGTACGCACGATAGTTTGTGCGAATCCAGCAACTCCTCAATCCTGTCTATAGTATCGTCAACATCTACTGTTGTTACGTGTTTCTCCATTAAGGAAGATATCGGCTTATTCATAATTTGTGTCCATGAGATTGATGCATAACAGTTACTAAATAAAATCGATCCCCTATACCCCGATATCGCACCGGTTCATCGAACGACTCATTGGTACTATGCGTCGCGAATATCTTGACCAGGCGTTATTCTGGAATCGACACGACCTACAGAAAAACTCGGCGCGTTTAAAGATTACTACAATGGTGTTCGTGTTCATACTGGTTTAGACGGAAAAACTCCGTTGGAAATAATCGAAAAACCTAAACTTAATTGCATGAACAGTGGCCACTACGCCTGGAAAGATCTCTGTAGAGGACTCTCCCAGACACCCATTGCCGCATGATCAGGAATTCGCCACCTATACCTTCCATTACGCCACCACTGATTACAGGGGTCAATCTATCGCCACCATTACCTTAAGAATACCTAGCATATGCCATAGCTTTAAAATTGGCTCGCCTGTGATACCGTGCTGTTCACGTGCATATTTAACTGAAGCCGTATTTTCCTGAGATTTATGGCACGCAATACATGCGTATTCAGTTGCAAGGTCTGGCACGATGTATATTAGATAATCCCTATCAACTGCATTATTGATATATACGTAAGGTTTCCATGTCATATTTTTTAAATTTTTTGCTGAATTTTGTTGCTTTTCCAGGTATGTCCAGGCTTCTGCTTCCCTGCCTATCAATCTATTTTTCTCGTTAACAAAATATTTACTTTTTAATTCAATACTAATATTTCCTCCAGTACTTTTACTTAGATCCTTGCCTATTTGTTGTATTACCTGAACAGGCAATGGTACAAAACCCTTCTGATGCCTATATTCTAATAGTGAACCTGTTCCATCCTGGAGCAACTTATCAGATATTTCAGATGTATATATCTTCCGAGTTGACTGGATAATAGAGTGTATTGCATTAGCGACTCTATATTCACCTAGCTCCTTCACATCTTTTGCATATACATTTGCCTGCATGAATAATATAATAGATATTAAAATTAAATGTTTCATATCCTGGAACTCCCTATCATTATGTCTAGACTATACTTCCCATCATCAGCTTTCCCGGTAATAATAATCACTGGTATCTTTCTGGTTTTCTCACCCATTTTTAAATGCTTACAAACTTCATAGCCATACATGTGGGCATGACAATATCCGGTAAATAAGACCAGGCATTGTCTGCGCCAATAACTGAATATTACTCGCAACATCATCAACTATCAGTATTACAGGTTCTTCATTCATGAATTAACCCGGTTTCTATATTTGTTAACAATAATATGCTTCGGTTTTCCAGCGAGAGGCTTAAAGCCAGGGGGCTTCTATGTCCCTCAAAGCTTCAATCAATAACTTGTGGGCCTAAAACACGAAATACTTCTTCTATTGTAGTCAGGCCCATACTAACTTTATCGTGGGCATCCTCAATTAGCGTAACCATGCCTTCTTCATTGACCAGATTTGTAATCTCATGAATACTGGCACCTGAAGATATCAGGTGGCGCATCTTTTCACTTGGAATCAATACTTCATAAATCGCAACCCGGCCCGAATAACCAGTGTTATTGCACTTGGGGCAGCCTTTACCTTTGCATGTTTCAATTTTTGATGACTGGAAAACAGGGCCTAGTTTATACAGTACATCAGAATCTACAGATACCGATTCACTGCAATCCTCACATATTTTCCGAACCAATCTCTGTGCAATAATAGCCTCCAGTGCTGAGGCTAGCACAAAGGGCTTCAGTCCCAGGTCAAACAGGCGCGCAATAGTTGCCACTCCGGAGTTAGTATGCAATGTTGAATATACTAAATGCCCTGTCAATGCCGCATTAAGGGCTACCTCCGCAGTTTCATAATCACGAATCTCACCCAATAAAATCACATCTGGATCCTGACGTAGAATGGCGCGCAATACACTCGAAAAATCCAGACCAATTTTATCTTTTATCATTACCTGGCCAGCCATATCCATATAATACTCAACAGGATCCTCAATAGTGACATAGTTCTTTTCAGGGGTGGCCTCATGCTGCAACATGGAATAAAGCGTGGTGGTCTTGCCACTACCTGTAGGACCTGTTGCAAGAATAAGCCCTTGTGGCCTACATGCGACATTAGTAATTTTTTTCAGATTCATATCAGACATACTCAAGCGTTCCATCTTTAGTACAGATGAATTTCGGTCCAATATACGCATGACAATCTTCTCACCACTAATGGTAGGCAACGAAGAAATTCTCAAGTCAACAATGCGCATGGGTGTTTTTACTGTTATTCGCCCGTCTTGAGGTCGACGACGTTCTGTAATATCCAGCTCAGCCATTACTTTGATACGGGCAACCAAAGACATGTGCATGCTATGTGGCACCTGAATCTTGTCATGCAAAACACCATCAATACGGTAGCGCACCATTACACTTTTTGTTCGCGGCTGAATATGAATATCGCTTGCACGCAGACGAATAGCCTCAATTATAATTGCGTTGACCAATCGTATAGCAGGAGGCTCATCTGTACCATGAAGTAATTCTTCAATAGAAATGTCATCGTCATCCTCAATAAGAACTTCGATACCTTCAAAAGGATCTGCTAGCCCAATCAGCGTTTCAATTTCAGTAAAAGAACTATCATCTTGTCCATAAATTTCAGCAATCTTCTTTTTTATATCTGAAACATTAGCCATCACGGCCTGGATCTCAAGACCCGTAGTAAAACTCAAGTCATCAATTAGCCCCATATCCATCGGGTCTGCCATTACCAATGTCAAGCGCCGGTTACTCTCCCTTATCGGTAACACTGATTGTTGTTTACATAGACTATGCGGAATTAGCGAAGCAACTGAAGCATCTACCTGGATTTCATCCAGTGATACTTCCTCAACCATCAGATCTTTACGAAGAATATTGCGTATTTTATCCTCACTAACCCAATCACGTTCAAGAATAATCTTAAAGATTGGCTCTTTATTGACTTGTTGCTGCTTGTACAGCTCCTGAACCTGCTTCTCATTCAGAAGATTTCGCTTATGCAACATAATGGCAAGCTGACTACGATTGGTTACGGCAAGCTTTGCCAGAGAGCTGATCTCCTCGCTCTTTTCCTTGTTCTGCTTTATCAATATCTTGTTATTCTGTATTAAATCATATTGCTCCAGTGCCAACGCTACAGTCACGCGTATGTCATCATCGTTCCAGGGCTTCAGAATAAACTTATATACAGCACCATCCCTCACCGCGGCCAGAACAGCATTCATATCTGCGTGGCCTGTCAGCATAATACGTATCATGTCGGGATAGTTTTTCTTAACCTCTCGCAAGAGCTCGGCACCATCCATCTTCGGCATCATGTAATCCGAGATCATAAGCTGGCATTTTTCACGGCCCAGTATTTCCAGTGCCTCTTCTCCATCTACAGCCGTTAGTATCCGATAATTTTCCTGTCGAAAAACACGTTTAAGCGAGTTGAGCACATTCTTCTCATCATCGACAAAAAGAATTTGATAGCCTTCAAATACAGGATTTCCTATCGAGTCATCTTCTTTGTCATCTGAAACATCTGTAAATAATGATGAATAATTTCCCATAATATTTTCTCTTTACTAATCCTTGGCCACAGGTAGCCAGACTTTCACGGTGGTGCCGTTACCCACTTCACTCTCTATTGATATTTCTCCATCATGTGATTGTACGATATCTCGACTGACAGTAAGACCAAGTCCTGCTCCTTTACCTACATCACGAGTTGTAAAAAATGGCTCAAACGCGCGCTCCAATACTTCATTGGTCATACCGACTCCAGTATCGACAATAGAAATACATATCCTGTCGTCCTCACATGAGGTTTGCACATAAATATTCCCAGAGCCCTTAATTGCCTGCTCTGCATTTAATAATATATTCAGTAATGCCTGACCAAGCTCTCCCACCCGACATCGTACAGGCGGGCAACCCTCAAAACCTCGTATCTGTACCGCATGCCTTTCATCCTTACCAGATACAATGTCACACACCCTGCGGACACACTGATTTATATCGATTACCTCCTCTTCATTTGCATCTACATTTGAAAACCCTTTTAAATCACTTACGATTTTCGCAATACGCACGGCTCCATCAATTGTCTCTTCCATCATTTCGTTGAAATCCTTGATGACGTAGTCCAGTTCCATTTCATTCCATATACGCAACAAATCTCTCTCATTATTCTCCTCTACCAACTTCTCTGAAAATACCGTTAGTTTTTCAAGATAGGATTGTGCTGTATTAAGATTACTTCTCATGAAACCTATCGGATTGTTAATTTCATGCGCCACGCCTGCCGCCAGCTGTCCTACTGATGCCAGTTTTTCTGATTGATAAATCTGTCTCCGGGCAAGATCAATAGTCTTGACCTGCTCCTGAACACGTTGCTCAAGATTTTCTGAAAGCTCCTTATAACGACCTTCTGACTCCACTAATGCCTCATGCTTCTTTTTCAGCTTCTCAAAATCTTCATTTACCGCCTGCAAATGAAGATTTGAAGCCATTAAATAACGTTCCGAATTCTTTAATAGTAATTCAATAAAACATACTGCCGACTCAAGGGCTTCATCATCTATTTCCCCTGCTTCAAGGTAACCAATGATCTCCATATCAGAATGAATCGGCGCACGTTTACAGGATGGTCCAAGCTTATACCCTAACACTACATCCTCGTCTTCATTAAGCAAGCATACAGGCACACCTAAAAGGCTTGCCAATGTTCCTCTCAATTTATCATGATCAATACCCGCCAATAATTCTTCCATTGACATTTCCCTGTCAAACGCAGGAAGCGGTTCACTTTTAAAAGACTCTAAACCCATACTTTTATCCTCCATTGACCGCTTTTGAGAACTCACAACCCGTCACACCTGATACAAACAAATCCTTATCCAGATTATGCCGCTCATTAAGGCCATACTCCTCATCCAATGCGTCATAGACAAGTGATAACAATTCACTTAATGTCTCTTCTACACCAGATCCCTGCAATGCAGTACTAAATAATAACGGCCAATGAGCGTCTTTCCAGCGGGTTCTAATTTCATCCTCGGTCAAGATATCTGATAGATCACGTTTATTAAACTGAACAACCAATGGTAGCTTTTCAATATCCAATCCTACCCTGGCAATATTACCTACAAGATTTTCAAATGATTCTGCATTATTAATGCTTTGCGTTTTCTGGGAGTCCGCTACAAACACTACACCATCTGCACGTGACAGAACTGCTTTTCTGGTACTATCATGTGCAACTTGTCCCGGCACCGTAAACAACTTCAGTTTTATCAACAAACCTGATGGCGCAGTAATCCCCATTGGCAAAAGATCAAAAAACAGGGTTCGGTCGTCCTTGGTTTCCAGCACCATCATCTCTCCTTTAAGCTCAGGACTAAGTATGTCATGTAAGCTCATCAGGTTCGTTGTCTTTCCACTAAGCGCAGGGCCGTAATACACCAGCTTTAGTGTAATCTTGTTCTTTTTTTCATTGAATTCAGACATGGCTGCTTTACTCGCTTCCTTCGTCCTGTATGTCTTCATCACTCATGGTCTAACCAACTTTTTTCCCTTCATAATTAATAACCAGAATCCTGAACATCGAATTATTACCCTTTCATTAATACATGGATATCCAGATTCTCATTCAGAGATTTCTCCATATCCCGGAGCTCCTCGATATTTCTTTTATCTAGAATACGGCCCTCAGACAATAACAGTACTCCGTCTTTCAACATCACATCTTTTGATAGAACCATACCTGGCACCAGGGACTTTAAAGAAATCTTCAGCTCCTGATTTTGTGGTGTTGGCTGATGACTGGAATCCATATTCAAAAATGCGTCAACAACATCAGGATCATATCGTTTACCACGATGCCTGATAAGATATTCCTGTGCTTCCAAAGCAGAATACTTTTGTGATGCCAGCTTCCCAATCCTTAATGCTTCAAAATCACTTACAACGGATAGAATTCTTGCCCCCAATGGAATTTCTATTCCCTTCAGAGAGTCCGGATAACCATAACCATCGTAGCATTCACGATGACTACGAATAATCCTTGCAACGCCCTCCAGAGATCCCCATGCCATCATAACTCCCTGACCTATAACAGGGTGTTTACAGACAGTCACTTTATCTTCAGGGCTAAGCGCATTAAATGGTTTGTTAAAAAGATGATCAGGCATTCCGATTTTACCTATATCATGTAGTAACGATGCATAGAGAACATCCTGAACATCGGCATTACTCATCTCCATTTTCAGTGCCAGCTTTCGTGCCTGATCTGCAATGCGACGTGAGTAACCCGCGACTGCACCTTCACGCATCTCAATCAAGCTGGAAAAACTTTTAACCGTTGCGAAATAACCCATTTTAAGTGACTCATGAGACTTTTCGAGCTTGAGAAAGGCCTGCTTGAGTTCTGCGGTTCGCTGTTCTACCTTGTCTTCAAGACTTTCATTCAGCTCTTTCAGTTTTTCATTCTTGACCAATATCATTTCAAGGAGACCGTCTCTTTCCTCTTCCAGATCCTTTACGTTCAGCGCATGGCGTATGGACAGAGCAATGTCATTATCTTCCCAGGGTTTACTGAAATAACTGTATATTTTCCCCTTATTAATTGCTGCAACAGTGGATGTAATATCTGCATAACCTGTCAGAAGAATACGCACTGTTTTAGGCCAGTTGGCCGCTACATTTTCAAGAAACTGTGCGCCATCCATTTCAGGCATCCGCATATCTGATACCACCAGATCAATCTCCTCTTTTTTCATAATATCCAGCCCCTCTGCCCCGCTCTGGGCCGTAAAGATGCGGTAACCCAATGGCCTAAATAGCCGTTTCAATGAAGAAAGAATGCTTTCCTCATCATCAACAAACAACAGTGACTCGGAAAATGTCTGTTCTTGTATTATGGTATCTGCATTATTCATTATCGCACCCATTTATATCAGGCAATTGCAGATGCCTGCACTTCATTATCAAGCTCATCGGGCTTGTCTTCCTGCTTAACTGGAAGCCATACCCTGAATGTAGCGCCCTTACCAACTTCACTCTCTACCTCAATTCGGCCATCGTGAGTATTCACAATCCCGTAAGAAAGTGACAACCCTAACCCAGTACCTTTGCCCACCGGTTTTGTTGTAAAAAATGGGTCAAACAACTTTTTCATATTTTCAGGTGCAATCCCGCTCCCTGTATCCGTAATCTCTACCCATACCAGTTTTTCTTCTGTTCCTGTCCTTATGGTAATCACTCCATGCTCCTTAATGGAATGGGCCGCATTTACTAACAGATTCATAAACACCTGATTGATTTGTGCCGAGCGACACTCCACCAGCGGCAAATCGCCATATTCCTTTACGACCTCCGCCGTGTACTTGATCTCGTTATTGGCAATATTCAATGTACTGTCAAGACCCTTGTGCAAATCCACAAATTCCAGTTCAGCATGATCAACCCGTGAGAAATCCTTCAGGTCCTGAATGATCTGTTTAACACGGGACAAACCATTTCGTGACTCCTGCACAAGCTCCGGTAAATCTTCTATCAGAAAATCCAGGTCAGCCTGCTCTCTCACCTGCTGAACTTCCTTAGCAACCTCCTCGTTCTGCGCAAGTAGTGGTTCTGCCTTACTGTAGACTTTCAGTACATTAAGCAGTTTCTGCGTATACTTTTGCATGGTACTAAGATTGGAATAAACAAAGGCGATTGGATTATTGATCTCATGCGCTACTCCAGCAGCTAGTTGCCCGATAGATGACATTTTCTCTGATTGCAATAATTGTTCATGTGCCTCATCCAACTCCATATTGGTCTTATCGATCTCCTTCTCTGCCAGTTTCAATTCTGTAATATCAGTCAATGAACCTACTATTTCGAGAGGTGTATTATCAGCATCATAAATTACCCGCATTGTGTCATGCATCCAGTGATACGAACCATTCTTATGTTTAAAACGATAATCATATGTTTGCTGACCATCTTCAACCAGATAAGATATTCTGGGAAATAATTCCGGCAAATCATCCGGGTGTATATGTTGAAACCAGAAATTGGGGTCTCCTAAAACATCCATAGGGTGATACCCAAGAGTACGGTGGATATTTTCACTGATATAGGTAAAAGAAAAATCACCTGACGGAACCGCGCGATAGATAACCGATGGTATATTTTCCACCAGATACCGAAGCTGCGCGCTGGCCATATTTAATTCTTTTTGTGCATGCTCACGTAATTCAATATCTTCGTGCATTTTTTTTGATAATTCATTTCGATCTAAAATATTTACTATATCCCTGGCGACCATGTTAAGAATAAATTCGTCGCTATCTGTATATGATTCACCGCTTTTCTTATCTGCCAAATATATAATTCCACGCATCACTCCACCCATTATTAATGGCTGAATAAACAATGTTTTTATATTTGAATGACCCGATATGCAATTTCCTGATAATGATTCCTCAGCCATATTGTCAACACGAATTGCTGATATTTCGTTAGGCTCAGCTCCAAACATACCCTTACTAACTGAGAATTCTACAAGCCCTCCCACAAGCCCTGCTGAAATTTCGTGCGCAACAGATCCACAAGGACTTCCCTCAATATCAAAAACAACAAATGCACCATAACGTGCAGCAGTAACCTCCATCACTTCACTGAGGATTTCTTTATAAAAAGAATCAAGCTCCCCCCCATTCTGCAACCTGTTATCAGCTTGCTGAATTACATCCGTCGCACTTGATATCATTGCCATCCGCACACTTGCATTTGCCAGCGCGTTCAATTGCTGCTGGGTTTTTTCGCTTACATTGATCAATGTGTTCTCGTGTTCTTTATGCACTATAAAAATCCTGCAGCAATAATATAATCACTGTTAGTCTCTACCGATGAATGGAATGAAAATATGCGGCGAGTGCAATCAATACTCCGATCACTGGCATGAGCAACATCGCAACAAGATTTTTTGTGATTGATATCTTCATGATCAACCCACTCTTTTAGCCCCTTCTTCTGCTTGCCTAACGGGCAACAATATCCGGAATGTGCTTCCTTCGCCAGGCTTACTCTCCACATCTATATGACCACCATGCTTATTTACAATGCCATATGACAGTGATAATCCCAGACCTGTTCCAATGCCTACAGGTTTAGTCGTAAAAAATGGCTCAAACAAGCGGTTCATATGCGCAGGTTCAATCCCCCTGCCCGTATCTATAATCTCTATACATACCCACTCATCTTCCAACCGTGTACGAATAATAATAGAGCCTCTTTTCTCAATGGCATGAGAGGCATTTATCAGTAGATTCATAAACACCTGGTTGAGTTGTGAAGCCATACATTCAACTTTCGGTAAATCACCAAATTCTTTCATCACTTCGGCCTTGTACTTGATTTCGTTATTAACGATATTCAATGTACTGTTCAAGCACTGATGCAGATCTACCCATTGCCACTCAGCTTCATCAACATGAGAAAAATCCTTTAAATCCTGAACGATCTGTTTGACACGCACCAACCCATCTCTAGACTCATTTACCAGCACAGAGATATCTTCTTTCAGATATTCCAGCTCTGCCTGACCTCTAACCTGCTGAATATTGCTAAATATTTCTTTATTTTGTTCTAAAAACGGATCAGCTTGTTCATAGACCTCTAACACCTTGAGCAAATCACCAACATATTTCTGCATTGCATTCATATTTGAAAAGACAAAAGCAATTGGATTATTAATCTCGTGTGCAACACCCGCAGCAAGCTGCCCTATGGAAGCCATCTTTTCCGATTGTAAAATCTGCCCCTGAGCTTCCTGCAATTTATTGACCAATACACACTGCTCTTCGTGCTTATGCTTTAATTCTTCATGTCCACATTTCAAGGCATCAATTAATTTTTGTCGTTCAAGCGCACCATCTACCTGGCTTACAAAAAACCGAAGCGCCATCTCATCATGAATATCAAATAACTCGTCGTCCTTTTTATTACCCAATAAAATGATTATCTTCAGGGCGCCCTTCTGATACAAAGGGAACATTGCCAGCTCTTCATTTGCTACCCTAATGGACAATAAAGAAATCGGGACAGGCTTCTCATTATGCTCGCCTGCCTGAACATGCTCTCCCTTGCTCAAGAATTTACTAATATCAGATATAAGGTTTTCAATGTTCCGGGGCGAATTATTTTCAGTCCCTTGCTCAACAGATTCAATCAATTTTCCTGTCCCATCAAATGAGATATAGGCACCGTATTTTGCTCGCGTAAGTAACATTGCATGATAAACGACTTTCTCATAGAAACGCTGGACATCACCCTCTGTGGACAGCAATTGCTGCGCTTCGTTGACCCACATCTGCGCCTCTGACCAAACTCCTTGCTGTTGACGTACTTGCTCTAACTCAACTATTTTTTCATTTAATTCTTCATTTTTCGCAGCTAATTGTAGCGTGCGCATATTAATACGATTTTCCAGCTCAGCGTCGAAATCTTCATTCAATAACTGCTTATAATCCATCGCTTCTATTCCTGACCGGCGTACATTTTTTCGTTGACATTTCCAGCGCCCTGACTATGGTGCACCGGCAGCCATATTCTGAACTTTGATCCTTTACCTACCTCACTTTCCACATCAATCCTGCCACCATGCGTATTTATTATTCCATAGGAAACGGAAAGTCCAAGACCTGTGCCTTCACCTAAAGGTTTGGTGGTAAAAAATGGCTCAAACAGCTTTCCCTTATCTTCAGCAGCGATTCCTTTACCCGTATCCTCTATCTCTACCCATACCCAGTCACCTTCACATCCGGTCCGAATGGTAATTACTCCTCTTTCCTCAATTGCATGCGCAGCATTTACCAGCAAATTCATAAACACCTGGTTAACCTGCTGCATCTGACATTCCACCAACGGAAGCTCTCCATATTCCTTTTTTACTTCTGCCTTGTACTTAATCTCGTTATTCACAATATTAAGCGTACTATCAAGTCCATTGTGCACATCCGACCACGCCCACTCCGCGACATCAACATGCGAAAAGTCCTTTAGATTCTGCACAATATCCTTTACACGTGTTACTCCTTCCTCTGACTCATTCATCAGGTCAACAATATCCTGCCTGAGAAAATCAAGCTTCAGCTTTTTCTTCAAGGACATAACAAGTTTCATTTGCTCGGACTCTGGACTTACCAGATCTTCTGCCTTTTCATAGGCATCAAGCATCTGGAATATTTCCACCATATACTCTTTTAACATTCCAATATTGGAGTTAATGTAACCAACCGGGTTATTGATCTCATGTGCAACTCCTGCCGCCAACTGACCAATCGAAGCCATTTTATCCGCCTGCATTAACTTGTCTTTGGTATGCTCCAGTTGATTGATCAGACTTGCCTGCTCCTCCTTTTCTTGTCTAAGCGCCCGATCCGATTCCTCTACAAATTTCAGTTTGGAAAACACCTTGATCTTGGCTGACATCTCGTCAAAATCAAACGGCTTTACTACGTAATCATCAGCGCCTGCACCATATCCCTTGACGCGTTCAGAAGATTCGCCTCGACTGGAAAGCATGATGACCTTTGTAAACTTAAAATCCGGATTCGCCCGGATATGCTTACAAACCTCAAGACCATCCATACGTGGCATAACATAATCAAGCAGCACAATATCCGGATTGAACGATTCCATTTTCTCAAGGGCCATAACACCATCTAATGCCTGCTCCAACACATAGCAATCATCTGCAAGAATCTCTTCCAGAATATCGAAACCATATTGATCATCATCAACGATTAGGACTTTTATCTCTTTGCTCATAGGGCCCTCAAGCTACTTCTATATTCATAGAAACCGTTTCTTCATCTGAATAGCGATTATGGATCTTTAGCAAAACCTGAACATCATCAAAAAACAACTCCAAAAGATCAGGATCAAAATGCTTACCGCTGTCTTCCTGCATCACACTACATACTTTTTCTAAAGGCCAGGCTTCCTTATATGGTCTGGAGGTCATCAATGCATCAAATACATCTGCAATTGCTACAATGCGGCCCACTTCAGGTATTATCATTCCTGACATACCATATGGGTAGCCTGTACCATCGAACCTCTCATGATGGCTTTTCGCTACCGATTCAGCCATCTGCAGCAACCTGGAATCAGACCCCGAAAGGATTGAAGCACCAATCTCACAGTGCATCTTCATAGTTTCGAATTCTCCACTGGTTAACTTGCCAGGTTTATTAAGAATCGCATCAGGGATTCCGATCTTCCCAATATCATGCATTTTTGCCGCTTCCAGCAAAAGACTTGCATCTTCTTCTCCCCATCCACATTTAAGAGCAAGCAATTCAGAGTAATGGCTCATACGTTGTATATGAGCAGCCGTCACCCTGTCTTTATGTTCTGCCGCCAGAGAAAGCCGCATAATAGTGTCATGATAGGCAAGCATGGTTTCTTCACGAGACTCTTCAAGGTGTACATATGCGATGCGTAAATCACGTGTACGCTCTTCAACAAGATTTTCAAGTTTGTTATTAAAATCAAGCAAACGCTTCTGATATCCGCGAATACGTAGCAATGCCTTGACACGTGTTTCCAACTCAACTCTATCTGCTGGTTTACCAACAAAATCATCTGCGCCAAGGTCAATCACCCTTTTACGAGTTTCATTATCGGACCAGGCTGTCATCACGCACACTGGAATTTCCTGATTACAGTCTCGTGATTTGAATCTTTCAAGAAACTTGTAGCCATCCATAACCGGCATACCAATATCCAGGAGAACCAGATCCACAGGAATTTCATCAACAATTTCCAGGGCATCCTTTCCATTCCCAGCCTCCAGGAAATTCAACCCTGTGTGGCGCAAGACTCGCTTGATTGCATTACGATTAGCTATTTCATCATCAACCAGCAATATTGTTTCTAACATCACACACCTCCACATTTATCAAATGTGTTAATATCATCCTGCTCTACGAGAACGTTTGCGGAAGCATTCAATTTTTCGATTTCAGGTAAACTGTTCTTAACGGCATCCCAATCCAGACCAAGATCTTCCATTACGCCACTACTGATTACAGGGATCAATGTATCGCCACCATTACCGATCTCCATGCCACGGCAAATAATATCGGCAATATGAACCAGGCCAGCAAGCGGCAATACAGACTCAGCATCAGGTGTATGGTGATACCTGATTGATGAAATAATGAGATCTGGAAGCTTCCAGTGCTCTGTTATTTTGGCTCCAATAATACTATGATCAAAATCCAGTACGGCTTTTTCTGCATCCTTAAGCAAGCAATCATGCTCATCCCTATATTCCAGTATCCGTAAAAAATCATTTGGAAAATGTACCGCCAGGACCAGCTTACCAATATCATGAAGCAAACCTGCCGTAAATGCAGTTTCCTGATCAAGAGCGCTATGACGGGCCAGCACCTTGGCACAAATACCCGTTCCGATTGAGTGCTGCCAGAATGCTGCATGGCTGAAGTTTAGATTCCTTTCGGTACTAAAGTGGCCAATAATTCCAGCGGCCGTCACTATATGTTGAAGTGTATGAATCCCTAACATAATTCCGGCATCCTTGAGTGATGCTATATTTCTTGAGAATCCGTAAAAAGGAGAGTTAGCGACTTTAAGTACACGTGCTGCCAATGCCTGATCCTGCCCTATCTTGTTCATAAGCACAGTCAGATCTACATTCCCTTTTTCAATCATCGATAATACCTCCATCACTATCACGGATAGTGATGGTAACTGCTGGATCTCATTGTCCAGTTGATTGATCGTTAAATTTCCCAATTTATTACAACCCTTTTACAAAGTAATTCAACATAGCGACTTGACCCGATAGTTACTTGCCCTGAGAGCTACTTTTCCAGTTGATAAGCCAACAAGATCGATTGCAATTTACGCATCTCTGGCGAAGAGCTGCTCTTGCGGAAACGAAATGCCAGTGATTCTTCAATCGTTTTCTTTATAATCTCCAACTGTTCGGGGGTTTGTATTACATCATCCACTATATGGATATGTGATATATTTTTCCGCTCCAATATGGCCAACGATTGCACTGTTAACTTTAAGCCGGCCTTCATAAGCAGATTTTCCCTGCTATCCAGCACGTCATATGCCAATATTGATCCTGGCATTGCGCTTTCCAACGAAACTTGTTTAATATTCTTCATTACAATATTTATTCATAACAGAAGGTTCCTGACATTATTAAATACCACCTGTTCCACGTTTTAGATTGGCTTCCACCTGGTCCTTTAGTGGCCGCATTACCAAAATAGATCCCTGAATGTGGTCTGCACACCCTAACTGGCTGTAACATGCTTCGAATTGAATCTCCTCATTCAGAGAAATTCTCTCATATTCTGATATTCCATCTGTTACTGCATACTGAAGCATTTCATTAAGCACTTCAGGAAGCACAGTCTCAGATGAACACCCCACCAAACATCCACCCTCATGCCCCAGCAACTTGTGTGCCAGTTGGTTTGCAACCGCGATAGTCCCGTCATCGCCAATCCCCAGCACAGCTATTGGCAAGTTCTCTAATACTTCCTGAGAAATCTGAGCGGCCCTCATATTCAGTATTAATTCATGCGTCTTTTCCTCTACACGCTTTTCCAGATCCTGATTAAGAAAAGACAATTCTTTATTCGCCTCCTTGAGTTCATGCGTGAGCCTTATATTTTCATCCTGGAGCTCATAATATTGAAATGCCTCTTCTATATTTGCCCGGAGCAAGGCATCATCCCATGGCTTGGTAAGAAACCTGAAAATAGCCCCCTGATTTATAGCATCTGTAACAGATTTAAGATCGGTATAGCCACTCAACACAATTCGAACTGTACCTGGATATATCTCCTTAACTTCACTAAGAAATTCTACACCGGTCATCTGAGGCATACGTTGGTCTGAAATAATTACGGACACATCATTTTCTTTAAGTACTTCCATACCCTCATCCCCGCTGTTTGCTGTCAGGATTTTGTATCCATCACGCCGCAACAAGCGCACTAATGAACGCAGGATATTTTCTTCATCATCTACCAGCAAAAGAGTTCTTTCCATTTTTATATCTCCATTAAGACTGATTAAATAATTAATAGCATTTCAAATAAATCAGTTATTATCTTGCATTAAATACAAAATATTACGTATATTTACATTTACTCCTTAATACCTTTACTACTTATCAAGGCATCACCCGTCCTGGTGAACTCAATTCTTATTGCATCAATAAACAAATTCATCTCACTGGAAAAACCTTCTGGGCAATAATCTCATTTGTTTCCTCCATGTATCTTTTCTTTAATAAAGCGATTCAGTATTTCCGTAAACCCATTTTTACTAACAGGCTTTGAAATATAATCATCCATCCCTGCCGCCAGGCATTTCTCCCGATCTCCCTGCATTGCGTTTGCAGTCATCGCAACTACTTTAATTCGGTGGCTATTTTTATTATTACCCCTAAGATCGTCCTTTTCTGCCTCTCTCTCACGAATAATTCTGGTAGTCTCAAACCCATCCAGCTCAGGCATCTGAACATCCATAAATACCACGTCATAATACTCATCACTTAAGATATCCAGCGCCTCTCTTCCTGTACTTGCTATATCAACCTCAGCGCCAAGATTTTTCAGAATTCCATGAGCAACCTTTTGATTAACAATATTGTCTTCTACCACAAGGACCCTACCTGAAAACAATGACTTTACTTCTTGTTGACTAAATGAATTTCCCTCGATCAATTCTCCCGCCTTCTCTTTTCCCTGCAGCTTCACAATACAATCATATAAATTTGACTGGCGTAATGGCTTGGTCAGGTATGTTGTAACGCCTGCTGCTTCGGCGTCATCCCTTGACCCTCTTTGTCCAAAAGGAATCATCAGCACCGCTTGAATTGGTGAAACCCCCTGGTCTATCATGATTTCTCTCGCAAGTTCCAGGCCATCCATATCCGGTAAGATCATGTCAATTAATGCGATCTTGTAAGGTTGATTACTTTTACTTGCCATTTTCAGTCTTTCAAGCGCCTCTGACCCGTCTCTTGCAATCCCAACTGATACACCCCAGGAATCCAGATACTGCCTCAATGCGGTACGTGCTGTTTCATTATCATCCACTATCAAAACACGATAATTACGAGACTCAGTATCCAACATACGTGTTTCGGAATCTGTAATCGTCTTTATCCGTACGGTAAACCAGAATGTACTGCCTATACCTTCTGTGGATTCAACACCGATATCCCCACCCATGGTGGTTACCAGTTGTTGGCATATCGCCAGGCCAAGACCTGTACCGCCATACACCCTCGTAGTTGAACCATTTGCCTGTGAAAAACTGTCAAATATCTTCCCCCTTTCATCTTCACTAACACCAATACCGGTATCCCTAACCTCGAATCTTAACAAGACAGAATCATTCACCTCTTCAACCGAGTTGACATTTATTGCGACCTCTCCTTGTGAAGTAAACTTGATTGCATTGCTGATAAGATTGGTTAATATTTGACGTAGCCTTGTCGGATCACCGCAAATATTTTCCGGGACATTTCTTTCTATTAAACTAACCAGTTCTATTCCCTTATTGTGTGCCTGAATTGCCAATAACTCGGCGACCTCATCAATAACACGCCTGAGATTAAATTCCGTTTCCTCCAGGACCAGCTTTCCTGCCTCTGCCTTTGAAAAATCAAGGATGTCATTAATATTACCAAGCAATAAGTTCCCAGAAGTCCTGACAGCCTCAATATATTCGAGTTGCTCGGGGGACAGCGTAGTTTCAAGCAGCAACTCGGTCATCCCCAGTACCCCATTCATAGGAGTGCGTAGCTCATGACTCATATTGGCCAGAAACTCTGACTTTGCCCGGGTGGTCTCATTTGCTTTGATCAATGCCTCATCAAGCTGTTTGTTTGTAAGCACCAGTTCTTTTGTTAATCTTTCATTTTCGCGCTTAAGCTCGAATTGTTCAAAAGCATCACGAATATTATTCCGAAAATTCTCGTTGTCACATGGCTTGATAAGAAACTTGTATATTGAGCCTTGATTAATGGCCTCTGTAACTGCTTTAATATCCGCATAACCACTTAACATTATACGAACCGGATCCGGGTATAATTCTTTTGCTATGGACATAAACTCAACGCCTGTCATACCCGGCATGCATTGGTCTGACAGAATTACGCCTACATCATTTTCCTTAAGCAGCTCAAGCGCTACCCTGGCACTACTTGCAGTAAGTATTTTATAGCCATCATTTGATAGCACGCGAGACAATGAAGAAAGTATATTTTCTTCGTCATCAACCAATAAAAGAGTCCTCACCATTAACACTTCACCCTGTTATGTACAAACGAATTGGAAAAATATGTGGGATGCCCATCTATCCAAGCCCCCACTTCTTTTTTGCCCTGTAGAGAGAGCCCTTCTTCTTACCATCCCCTGAAGCACATTCTTCTCTCTCATCTTCAGATATATCATTAAACTCGGAAGAATTTTCATTTCTCTCATTTTGAAGATCAGAATAACGGAACGCTTGCTGCACCGTACTTCGTAGCAAATCGTTAGAACATGGCTTGACCAGGAATTTGAAGATTGCTCCCTTGTTAACTGCTTTGGTAGCGAGTTCAATATCTGCATAACCTGTTATCACAATACGGACAACATCCGGGTAAAGATATTTTACGCGACTAAGTAATTCGACACCGCTCATTCCTGGCATGCGCTGATCAGACACAATAACCTGTACTTTATTTTGATCGAGAATTTTAATTGCCTCATCACCACTTGTCGCCGCAAATATCTTGTATCCTTCATACAAGAATATTCTGGCCATAGACTTTAGATAATTCTCATCATCATCTACTAAAAGCAAGGCTCTATTCATGTCAACCTCATTAATATCTATTTATTCAAACAATATTTGATTCATAATACTTCATGAATCACCATGTATTACTTACTACATACTTCTCTGCAACTATTTACCAGGCATGATTTCTGCTGCATATCAACTGAGTCAGAATGGTTTCTGATAATTGACCCTGGTATTTCCTGTAACGGCAAAACAGTTTGTACACCTCCATGCTTCACTGCCTCCCTTGGCATACCAAAAACGATACTGGTAGACTCATCCTGAGCAACGGTACTGGCGCCAACATCCTGCATTTCTTTTAGCCCTCTTGCACCATCATCACCCATACCTGTTAATATAATGCCATATGAATTCTTACCGGCCACCTTCGCTACTGACCTGAACAGCACATCAACTGAAGGTCGATGCCTGTTTACAGGTGGTCCATCATGAATCTTTACATGGTAATGTGCCCCACTTCTGACTAAAACCATATGACGTCCACCCGGTGCAATCAGGGCCACACCAGGTAATACGCGGTCATTATCCTCCGCCTCC
Source organism: Gammaproteobacteria bacterium (assembly GCA_030638455.1). GTDB lineage: Bacteria > Pseudomonadota > Gammaproteobacteria > DAOWEP01 > DAOWEP01 > DAOWEP01. Next base: position 10,433 of record DAOWEP010000023.1, on the reverse strand, counting down.
TTTACATTAATTCGGGACAATGAATTAAGTCTTTCAGCAAAAGATCGGGTGAACTTTTCTGGCATATGCTGAACAACCACAATACCAGGTACAACTCTTGGTAATGCGGGAAGAATCAGCTCAAGTGCCTGCGTACCTCCTGTTGATGTCCCTATGGCAACTACCTTGTCAGTTGTATTATTCATTGAACCCTGTAAATCATTGGAGAAAACGGCATCTTCTACAGAACTTGAATTTATCTCAATTTTTTTATTTGAATTATCTTGTAGTTTTTTCAGATCAGAACATGAAGCTGCTCTCACAGCATCAATCAGAAACTCCGCTGATTCCCTCAAAAAATCCTTTACGCCAATGGCAGGCTTGTTAATAACTTCCACAGCACCTAAAGAGAGGGCCTGCAATGTGGTTTCTGCTCCTTTCGCGGTCAGCGCCGAACAAACTACTACAGGAGTTGGGTGTTCTTTCATAATAATATTCAGAAAAGTTATTCCGTCCATGCGTGGCATTTCAATATCCAGCACAATTACATCAGGCCATTGCTGCTTCATTCGCTCCAGTGCAAAAAGTGGATCTATAACACTACCAATAATTTCAATATCTGGTGCAGTAGCAAATACCCTGGATAGCGATTGCCTTACAACTGCAGAGTCGTCCACCAACAATACTTTAATTTTGTTTTTTTTCTTATCCATAACAGTCAATAACCATCACTCATTTATTTGTTTCGATTATCCTTCTAATATTAATAACTATATTTTTTGATAAATACTTGGCGCTACTTGCTGAAGTCGGTCACTAATAGCAATAATTGATTCCGTATGACTGACAAACAAGTAGCCACCTTTATTCAGCTTCTCAACGATACGATGCACGATTTGTTGTCTTGCATGAAGGTCAAAATAGATAAGAACATTTCTCAAAAAGATCACATCAAACATTCCAAGAAAACCTTCAAATGATTGATTAAGGTTTACTTTTATGAATTGAACCCGCTTACGGAGATTCTCGTCTATTAGCATAACTCCGTTTTGTGAACGTACACCTTTCAGGCAATATTGACTGAGATAGTTAACGGGTATATTTTGTGTTTTTTCTACTGGATAGTATCCAGCACGCGCCTTCTCCAGCACTTCTCTGCATATATCAGACCCAACCAACTCCCAGTAATTTTGCGGCAGGTGTTCTGAAAACACCATGGCCATACTATATGCTTCTTCTCCGGAAGAGCTGGCTGCACTCCATGCGCGAAATAGCCTCCCATATTCCCAATTCTCGCAAATTCGTTCCCTTAGAAAATCAAAGTGGGCTGGCTCTCTGAAAAAATATGTTTCATGCGTGGTTAGCAGGTCGACAATCTCCTGCTTTTCTTCATCATGATCCCCATCCATCACCAGGCGAAGATATTCACTATATGTGTGCACGTTAAAATGTCTTAAACGGCTCGCAAGACGAGTTGCCATCATTTGTTTTTTATCCACCCCCAGGTGAATCCCTGATTCCATGTATAAATAATTCCTTATCCGCAGGAATTCATCATCCTTTATCTCACATACAAACTCCTTTACAACATCAGAATATACCGAGTTATGATTACCGATAGCAGTAAGTTTGTCTGGTACATTAACCATATTATTCTGTCTCCGGTTTCCTGGCAGGTTCCTTAACCCCTACATTTACATCATTCAACATGGACAATTCTTCAATTGAAAGAATGTTCCCTATATCAAGTAACACCAGGAATTTCCCGTCTACCTTTCCCATCCCCTCAATAAAATCAGTACGAATCTTTGCACCGAAACTCGGAGGCGGCTCAATATCATCCGGGCAAATATCAAGAACTTCATTCACACTATCGACTATGATGCCAATATCAATTCTCTCGTCATCACTTTCATCAAAAATCTCCACGATAATAATACTGGTCCTTTTCCTAACCTCTGTCTTCTGACCACCAAGCCTCTCTGCTAGATCCACGACAGGAACAACTCTTCCACGCAAGTTTATTACCCCACGTATAAAGCCCGGCATCATAGGAACACTTGTCAAATCACCGTATCCAATAATCTCTTTGAGGCTCATAAGATCAATTGCATATACCTCATCTGCCAACCTGAAGCTTAGAAACTGGTTTTGACTCTCTATCTGATCAGCTCCTGAGTCATCATCTGTGGTTACATGTGCTACTGGTGACATAACGCCATATCCCTTGCTAGAATCTCTCGAAATCAACTTCACTTGAGTCGCCCTGTTCAATCTCAAGAATGTCACGCTTTTCCTGGTCATCTGTACCCTGCGCACCATTTTCCGCTGATATGCTAATATTTTCTTTTGGATCTGGAATTTGCAAAGTACTGACAACAGACGCTGACCTTCTGTCTCCACTAGTACTCTTAGTACTCTCTTGATCTAACATTCTGTATTTTTTTCTTAGCGAGAAAAACGACATCATTTGATTTAGTTGTTCTGCCTGGCCACGCAATTCAATTGAAGTTGATGCAAGATTTTCAGCACTGGATGATCCTTTTTGTGTCAGATGATCGAGCTGGTACATCGCATTGCTAATTTGACCAACACCTGCTGCCTGCTCTTCAGATGAAGCAGAAATCTCCTGCACCAAATCTGCAGTTTTGGCAATATTTGGCACTATCTGCTCGAGCATGTCCCCTGCTTTTCCTGCAATCTTTACACTATCTGCTGCCAAACTACCGATTTCCTGGGCAGCAACCTGACTGCGCTCAGCCAGTTTCCGAACCTCAGTAGCAACAACCGCAAACCCTTTTCCCTGTGCACCTGCCCTGGCCGCTTCTATTGCTGCATTCAATGCCAGCATGTTCGTCTGATAGGCTATTTCTTCAATAACTCCGATTTTGTCAGCGATGCTATTCATAGCATCAACAGTATCCAGCACCGCATATCCCCCTTCCTTTGCAGATGTAGATGCTTCCATTGCTATACTGTCCGTGATCTTTGCGTTTTCACTATTTTGGCTAATCAATGCGATCATCTCTTCAATAGATGCGCTGGTTTTCTGAACGCTGGACGCCTGATTACTGGTATCCTGACTTAATGTCTGGGCGGTTGCACTTAATTGCTCTGAGGCACTTGAAATCATATTCGCGTTACTACTTACTTCACTTATGACCTCAGACAACTTGGTAATAGTTGAATTTACATCATTCTTGAGCTCCCCAAAGATACCCTCATAATCTTTATCCATTGTGTGTCTCAAGTCACCCGACGCCAGTTCACGAATAATCCTGGCCACATCATTTAATCCTGAATCACTGGTACTTATGATCTTATTGATGCCCCTGGCCAGTTTCTCGAAGAAGCCTTCCTTTCCATCAAGTGAAATCCGTTGAGAGAAATCGCCGTTTCCAGCTGCTTCAATAATCGAGTCAATCTCATTCTCTACTGCCACCTCAGATGTACTATCCATCCATTCAATGGCAGTACCCAGGCGCTCCCCAAGATCATCAAATACAGGTGTCATATTTACCTTGAAAGTATGACCACCCAGCATAATGGATCCACTGTTTGGTTCATTCATTTCCCCCAACACATCAATCTGATGAGCTGGATTTTTATGGTATTGATCAATGCATGATCCCATTAGTTTATCTACATCGAAGCACGGCAACTCATTACGGATATCTTCCTGAGCATCTTCAAACATCTTCTTAACGGCCTTGTTCATATAAATAATATTGCGATCTTTATCTGACATCATCACTCCGGTAGCCACCTGATCTAGTGCTGTCTTGATACGCCGCATACCATGCGCGCTTTCCTTTTCCTTATTAATATTAAATGCAAGATTTACCTGCATGGACTTAAGACCACGCAACAAATCACCAATCTCGTCTCCTTTCTTGATATCAATTTCTTCTTGATAGCTGCCTTCAGAAATCCGGTTAAAATGCCAGACAGCTTTCCTCAAAGAACGAACAATATTTTTCGTAACTCCAATACTCACTAGAACAGATAAAAACGCGCCTGCAAGAACAAAAAGCATAACCAGGAGAATATTACGAGACAGGCGATCCGCTCTTTCCTGTAGTTTCTCTATCAAAATCTGCGACGAGACATCGTACAGGGTAAAAATGTTATCTACCGCCCGTGTGCCCGCCGCAAAATAATCACTTGTGTTGAGGTCATTGATGTTGCCTTTGATGAGAGTTCTAATCTGAGCATCAAAGATTTCTATTGACTTGAATAAATCCTGTACCTGCACGCTTGATCGATTGACATTGGAAGTATGTTCGAGCGCATGAGCCAGACCTGCCGAGCCAGACTGCATTAATGCCCGTAACACGATCATTTTTTCCCGCTCCCCATCATCAAAGTGACCTCGACTGATAATTCCGGAACCAACCCCTCTGTTTTGACCCAACCTCTCGGTAATATCAGTAACCCAGTTTACTGCCAGATCCATAAGGTAATAAGTGTCCAGCTCTCCATCCAGTATGAGACCTGAAGTGTCTCGTACCTGGGTAGCTAGTTTGACAATATCTTTATGAAGAGCTGTATAACGTGCAAAACTTTCCTTATAATTCAGATCAAGGCCCTGTTTCTTGAGGGAGTGCCATTTTTCTGTTACGGCCTTCAATATTATGGTGGTATCTAGCTGTTCACCAAGCTCCTGATCCACTACCGCGATAGCCTGTAAATTTTTATCAATTTCATGATGCGCTTCTAGAATACCGGATTGAAGGGGGTTGTGACCGTTAAGATAGGCAGCGACCCGCCCTCGATGCTGAAGGATATTTTGCAGGAGCTTTCTCACTGGCCTCAGGTATCTCACCCCGTTTATTTCCTGCTCTGCGAAATTAATGGCCTCATTCCTTGTCAGCACTAAATCCACAGATAAAACTGTGATCAACAACAAGAATATAATACTCACGAAACCCAGTTTTTGCCCTATCTTGAGGTCTCGAAATACATTTAGCCTTTCATATAATTTATTTTTTGGTTTTTTTCCTGCTCTGATTTGTTGGTACCACAGCTCGGCCTCAGCAATCTGTTCACGAGTAGGTTTGGTAGACACTGACAAGTATTCGATAATGCGTCCTTGTTTAAACACTGGAGTTATATTTTTCTCCACCCAATAGTAATCACCATTCTTGCAAGATTCTTTAATCAGCCCTATCCAGGGCTTTCCGGAACTTATCGTCAACCAAAGTTCCTCACAAACTTCTGCTGGCATATCCGGATGATGAATCGCAATATTATATTCCCCGATAAGCTCACTACTTTCAAAACCACTAATCTTAATAAAGTCATCGCTAGCATAGGTAACAATGCCTTTATCATCACTCCTCACTACAAGTAACATACCTTCTTCTACCTGTACTTCGTTACTGGCTTTTTGTGACACTGTCTTCATAGAAACTCCATTTATGTCCTTAGCAGGCGGATACCGCCATAAAATATATTCCGGTTTAATTAAACAATATGTAACTATCCAACACGCTCAATTAAGCACTTCTGAATTGCTACTGAAACGACCATGTTCAAATGCCCCAGAAGCGGCCGTTTTCACCAATGCAGGCACATCAATAACCATGGCAACTTTCCCGCTACCCAGAATAGTTGCCCCGCTGATACCATGAAGTTGTCTAAAAACTTTTCCCAACGGCTTGATAACTGTCTGGTACTCACCATGCAATTCATCCACAACCAGACCAGCCTTCTGACCTGCGAACTTTGCTACCACGATATTTTCGCGTCCTGATCGCACATTTTTTTCCTGAAACAGCTCTGCGAGATGGATAAATGGCAAAACTTCTCCACGCAAGTCCATATAGCTATTTAGTTGACTGGCATTCTGGAACTCCTCTGGCAATTCTGTACATTCTTCCACCATATCCAGCGGGATCACATAAAAAGACTTACCAACCCTGACCAGAAAACCATCGATAATCGCCAGTGTTAATGGCAGGTGAATACTAAAACTGGTGCCTTTTCCCGGCTGACTTTCGACATCGACATGTCCACGCAGTGCTTCAATATTGCGCCTGACTACATCCATCCCGACTCCACGCCCGGAAAGATCAGTTACCTGCTCTGCTGTTGAAAATCCAGGCTCGAATATCAGGCGATATACCTCCTGGTCAGAAAGCTTCTGATTGTCTTTAACCAGGCCCAGGTCTTGTGCCTTTGCAAGTATTTTCTCGTGCGATAATCCACAGCCATCATCACTTACCTTAATTACAATACCGCCCGAATCATGTGATGCACTAAGATGTAACAAACCTTTTTTTGGCTTACCGGTTTTATGGCGTGTTTCCGTTGACTCAATACCATGATCTATTGCGTTACGAACCAGATGTAAAAGCGGATCTGATATTTTCTCAATAACTGTTTTATCTAGCTCAGCTTCACCACCACTGATCTTGAGCTCGATATCCTTACATGATTTATGAGACACATCTCTCACAATACGACGAAATCGAAAAAACGTTTCGCCAATTTGCACCATACGCAAGCCAAGCGACGCATCACGAACCCCATCGACCAGTTGCCCCATATTTTCAGTGGCCTCAATTAACGCATCATTCAGCGTATCTTTTCTTGTGAGATTTGCGAGCAAGGCTATGTTTGCAGTGGATATCACCAGTTCGCCCATAAGGTTAATAAGAGACTCCAGCTTATCGGCACTTACGCGAATGGTTTTTTCTGGCGATCCTTTGTTCTTTGCCTGCTTATTTACTGCCGCATTGACCAACTCAGGATGTACGGATCCTTTATGTATCAGGACTTCACCGATTGGAGTTTTTGAAATATTTTCCATCTTGAGCTCAGCCTGATCCACTTCACTCTGCTGGACTTCCAGAGCCTCTTTGAGCTCACGTTCTGTTACCGCACCACTTTCAACCAGGATATCGCCAAGGCGCATTGGCTCACCAGGAAGATCTTCAATTGCTTCCTTATAAAGAGAATGGCGGGTGAGTGGCGGAAGAATGGTTACCTTGCAGTCGTCCTTGACGAACTGAAATACATTTTCAATGGTTACCTTGTCCGCATCACTTTTGAATTCGATCTCAAGATCCAGATAGCAACTTTCAGGCTCCATCTCGCCCCTGCCGGGCATATCATCCCAAACAGGAAGAATCTGGACGACCTCACCAAGCCTGGAGAGATAACGCATAAAGGACAAGGGATCCATGCCATTGCGCAGTACATCAGGACCAAAGCGTAGAGATATATGCCAATTACTACCCAGCTCTATTCCTGATATCTGGTCATCAATCTGTAGTACTTCATGGCTAACCATAGGATTCTCATCCACCGCACATGCACTTTCTCCAAGATATTGTTCAAGCTGTCCAGCAATCCCGCGTGTTCTTTCCTGTACTTCTTCATCACCCGCACCCTGATCATTGACAGCGGCTTGCACAAGATTTTCCAGAATGTCATGACAAGCCAGCAATATGGACAGTAATTCACTGGTAATTTTCTGTTGCCCGTCACGCACCCTGTCCAGAACACTTTCAACATGGTGGGAGAAATCCACAATATGATCATATGAAAAAAGTCCGGCTGAACCTTTTATGGTATGAACGGCCCGGAATACGGTATTAATATGTCCTTCATGAGAGGGGTCTTCTTCCAGCACAAGAAGAGCAGATTCCATCTCGTCAAGCAATTCCCCCGCCTCGGAAACAAATACCTGGATGCTTTCCTGTATTTCTTCATTCATGAAGGCGATACCTAGGCAACCTTAATTTCCGATACAGAATTATCCGGTATCGCATCCAATTGGCCATTCAATCGGTAAAGATGAAACACATCCAGCACGTTCTCTTTATGAGAAACCATGCTGAATACTTTATTATCTCGCCTGGCTTCACGTTTTATGAATTCAAGAAGCTGAATGCCTGATGTATCAATCTCAAATACATCAGACAAATCTATAACCAATTCCTTGTGTTTATCCAGGCTCTTTAATATCTTCGGCATTAGATCCGCTGTTGTGTAGATGGTCATGTCAACCTCCACCTTGATTTTGCACTTTCCATTCCGAGCATACGTTTTGATAGACATAGTCTTCTCTCCACTTTCTTTATTAATTGTTTTAATACGCTTCTTAATATAAAAATCCAGATCAGGGCATCACAAGCATTGAAACGGTTTCGAGTAATTTTTGTGGCACAAACGGTTTAACCATCCACGCCTTGGCACCGGCATCCTTCCCTTCATCAATCCTTTTCCTTCCCCCTTCGGTGGTCAACGTACAAATAGGCGTAAACCTGTACGCATAAATTTTTTTCACCTCCTTAATAAAGGTTATGCCATCCATATTCGGCATATTGATATCACTGATAATCAATGAGATCCTTGTTCCATCAAGCTTTTCCAGGGCATCAACACCATCTTTAGCGTCGATTACTTCATATCCTTCCTTTCTCAAGGTAACCCCGAGCACATGTCTCATTGAATCTGAATCATCAACTATTAAAATTGTTTTACCCATCGCATCACCCTAAAATGTTTCAACTTCATAAAGACCGAATAAATAACTGCTTTATCTTGGGTCTGATTTAAGTCCTATAGTTATTTGCACCTTTTAGTAGTATTCGTGTTTTCACCCTTGCCCTTCTTCCTTCTAAATCAACATTTCCATAACTGGTATACCTAAGTATTTCGACTATCCAAGTGAATATTTGATCAGGTAACAACTTATGATTTGATAATAACTGTCCTGCTTATGGACTAAGGAAATATCTGATAACGGATAAGGTATGAATTCTTACCCGGCCTGGTTACTTACTCAGGAATACACAACAAACCGGAAAGAACCTACATTGAAAACCAGACTGATATTGCAAGATTTAGGAATCATGCATATACAGAACATGCACCAACCCATGATTAACCACATCAACATTAATTTATAATCTGGAACTGCCCCCCAGGAAGGACGGAGATGATCCTATGCATCATATTTGCTATCAAATAATGGTTAAATAACCGCTACATAATGGTGCATTCTAGTACTCCTTCAAGGTGATATTGACGGGTTCAGAGCTACCCAGATAACCCAAAACAAGGCGCATTCCGCAGGGAATGGCTTGTCCTTTTCAAGGAATGCAACGCCGTATTGGGTTATCTGGGTAGCTCCCTTCGGGCGAGTCGGGAAGCAGTCGTCTGCGGTGTTGCGCCTCTTGGCAAGGGCTAACCATTCCCGGCAAGACGCGCCTTGCAGCCAACCGCTTCCCGACTCGCTGAACCCGTCAATATCACCTTGAAGGAGTACTGGTAACCCAAACGATTTTACAATTATTTACAATTCGCTTCATAACACTGGTAAAACTACATCAGTCACAGAGTGAAAGGCCACCATTGCGCCTCAAATTACTTAAAGTAGCTAGAGAACTACCCCGCCACAAGCGGACGAGGTATTAAAATCATCACGTTACACCGACAAAGGCCGAAATGACGATATTCGCAGCAAACTGCGGGGAATTAAACTCTTAGAGAATTAAAGTATAAACAAAATTATTAGCGCTTTATTTACTCTGTTTATAGGTCTTTTTCTCATTCTTAATAGGAATTAATCTGATGGAATATAAAGTATTATTGAGGTATTTTTATAGTGTCATTCATGCCCTGCCATGACCTATAACAGCAAATAATATTTAACATGAATTAACACTTACATAATAACGAGCATACTTGGAGACCGCATTAACCCTGCCGCCATCTCTTTGCAGGCCGAAATGGAATGTTATGGATAATTTTCGCAATCTATTGACCAAAATTTCTCTTCAGAAAGTTTTGATCTCCAGCGCTGGAGGAATAGTAGTATTACTGGGTCTTATCGTTCTGCTCGGGTGGCTAACGCATAACGAAAAGTTAATACAAGTACTCCCTTCTTATACACCCATGCAATTCAATACCGCATTATCTTTCATTCTCTGTGGGATTGGCTTGCTGGCCCAACTTTATAATAAATCTCGTATAGCAGTTTCGGCCGGAATCATGGTTGTCGGCATAGGGTCCCTGACAATCCTCGAGTACGCTACTAATACAGATCTGCATATTGACCAGATTTTCATGGATCACTATATCACAACCAATTCCTTGCACCCTGGCCGCATGGCACCTTCTACAGCCATCACTTTTATATTATCTGGCATTGCAATAATGTTTTCTCGGTGCGCCTTATTCCCCATACTTCATTATAGGATTTCAGGAATACTGGGCACGCTGGTAGCTTCGATTGGTATAGGCACCATTTTTGGTTATATGCTTGGTACGAATACTCCTTATGGCTGGTCACATCTCACCCACATGGCCATTCATACATCTGCTGGTGTTACCGTGCTTGGCCTGGGAATTTTGTTACTTTCATACAACAAAATCACCAAATCCAATAACCCATCACAAAAATGGTTGGCACTTGCGGCCGGCATTGGAGCTGCAACACT
>DAOWEP010000105.1 GCA_030638455.1 Gammaproteobacteria bacterium | reverse complement strand
TGACCATTATTGCAACAAAAGGCACGCTGGATATGGCCTACCCTCCCTTTATCCTTGCATCAACGGCATCCGCTTTGGGGTGGGATGTTTCCATTTTCTTTACGTTCTACGGATTAAACCTGTTAAAGAAAGATCTCAATCTTGAGATATCCCCGCTTGGCAACCCAGCCATGCCGATGAAAATGCCATTTGGTCCAAAGTGGTTCCAGGCCATTAACTGGAAGCTGCCTAACATGTTAATGGGAAATGTCCCTGGTTTTGAGAATGTAGCTACAAAGTTGATGAAGAAAACCATCAGTAATAAAGGCGTGGCCAGTATAGAAGAGCTTAGAAGTGTTTGTTCCGAAGCAGGGGTAAAAATGGTTGCCTGCCAGATGACTGTGGATTTATTTGGCTACGATATGGATGAATTTATTCCGGAAGTTAAAGATTGGATTGGCGCCGCAAGCTTTTTACCGGAGGCGCAGAAATCAGATGTAAGTCTGTTTATCTAGCAAATACATTAAGAGGTTTCGTTAATAGACAATGTGTGACGGGTTAACCTAGTAAGGATGGTTCGGCCTCTTATATGATTGAAATTAATAGTTAATATCTTGATAAAGAGGATAACCAGTATGTATCACTATGTTGAAAGGGGGTGTATCTGATTGATTTAGTCAGACACATGGATTATAAATATAGCCAGTATATTATGTGTCTGACAAAATTAATTAAAAGATAACAGATTAAAATAGCAAAAAGATGAAACAGAAGGGCCTACAAAACCGGCAACGTATCATTGAATCGGCAAACCAGCTATTTTACCAGCGTGGTTATAACCAGACCAGCTTCAGTGAAATCGCAGATGTCGCTGAGATCCCGAAAGGAAACTTTTATTATTACTTCAAGAGCAAGGATGATCTTCTTGCGGCGGTAATAGATTTCCGGGTTGAGAGTATCCAGGTAATGCTGGATGACTGGGCCAGAGAGATTGAAGACCCAAGGGCCAGACTGAAGCGCACGTTGAAAATCCTTATTCATAGTGAAGAAGAGATTCTGCGCTATGGCTGCCCGATGGGCTCACTGAATGTCGAGTTGAGCAAGACCCAGCTTTCGCTGCAATCCAAGGCAGTTGAAATGTTTGACCTGCTTGTTAACTGGATAACACAACAGATGAAGGCGCTCGGTCACGAAGACGATTCGCGAGCCCTGGCATTACATATGCTGGCCTGTATGCAGGGTATCAGCATGTTGACCAACGTATATTCAGACAGTGCATTTATGAGACACGAAGTGGCTATGCTGGAACAGTGGCTGGATCAGCTCTAGTTTTTTCCTTATGGTTAAGGAGATATAGCATGAAGCCTGATAGGGTTAGGTAAGTCAGATAATTCCACAATAATTCAAATACTTTTCATAGCGTGTTTATCCGCAAGTCTATATAATTTTCGATAATTAATAATTTTCCTGGGTTATCATGAAATATGAATGCTCTGATAGTGAATTCGAGCAGGGGTTGAGATGACAGTAAAAAGAAATTTAACAGAAATCCTTAGCAAGCAACTGGAAGAGCGTATCCTGATTCTGGATGGTGCTATGGGCACCATGATCCAGGGTTATAAGCTGGATGAAGCAGGCTATCGTGGCGAACGATTCAAGGACTGGTCTAGTGATCTTAAGGGGAATAATGATCTATTAACGCTGACGCAGCCAAATATCATTAGGGATATTCATATTGCCTATCTCCGTGCAGGTGCGGACATTATCGAGACCAATACCTTTAATGCCAACGCCATATCCATGGCGGACTACCAGATGGAAGAGCTTGTTTACGAGCTAAATAAAAAGTCCGCACAGATTGCGCGTGATGCCTGTGATGAAATCCAGGCGCAGGAAGATGCAGAAGCTGGTGAGGTAGCTGAGGAAGGCGCAATACCGGTAGCCTGCAAACCCCGTTTTGTGGCGGGGGTGCTTGGTCCTACTAACCGTACCGCAAGCATGTCTCCAGATGTAAATAATCCCGGTTTTCGTAATGTTGATTTTGATGAACTGGCAACGGCTTATACCGAAGCCTTGCGAGGGCTTGTTGATGGTGGTTGTGACATTGTGCTGGTTGAAACGATTTTCGATACGCTAAATGCCAAGGCGGCATTGTATGCAATCCAGCAATATTTTGATGAACACGATGTAGAGCTACCGGTCATGATTTCTGGCACCATTACCGACGCCAGTGGGCGCACGTTGTCAGGTCAGACCGCTGAAGCCTTTTATAATTCACTACGTCATATCAACCCCATCAGCTTTGGTTTCAATTGTGCGCTCGGCGCAAAAGAGCTGCGTCAGTATATTGGTGAGCTATCCGGTATTGCGGATTGCTATATCAATGCACACCCAAATGCCGGCCTGCCTAATGAGTTTGGTGAGTATGATGAATCGCCGGAAGCCATGGCAGAAGAGATTGCGGAATGGGCGAAAAGCGGGTTCTTGAATATCGTCGGTGGTTGTTGTGGTACCACGCCAGGGCATATACGCGCCATTGCAGAGGCCATGGCAAAGTATACACCGCGTGGCTGCCCGCCAAAAAATAATGTTTGCCGGTTGAGTGGGCTGGAGCCTTTAATTATCAACAAGGATTCGCTGTTTGTAAACGTAGGGGAGCGTACCAACGTAACGGGATCCGCTATGTTTAAGCGTCTGATCCTGGAAGAGGAATATGACAAGGCACTGGTAGTTGCGCGTCAGCAAGTGGAAAACGGTGCGCAGTTGATCGATATCAATATGGATGAGGCCATGCTGGATGGTGAAGAGGCTATGGTAACGTTCCTGAACCTGATCGCCAGTGAACCGGATATTTCTCGTGTGCCGGTCATGCTCGATTCATCCAAGTGGTCGATTATTGAAGCTGGACTGAAGTGTTTGCAGGGTAAAGGTGTCGTGAACTCTATCAGTCTCAAAGAAGGGGAGGACGCCTTTCTAAGTCATGCAAAAATGGTACGCCAATATGGCGCTGCTGCTATTGTTATGGCCTTTGATGAATACGGACAGGCAGATACTCAAAAACGTAAGATAGAAATATGTACCCGTGCCTATAAGTTGCTTACGGAAAAGGCAGGTTTCCCTCCCGAAGATATCATCTTTGACCCGAACATTTTTGCTATTGCCACCGGGATAGAAGAACACAATAACTATGGCCTTGATTTTATCGAGGCTACGCGTGAAATCAAAAACACACTACCGTATGCAATGGTTTCGGGCGGCGTATCTAATGTTTCATTCTCCTTTCGTGGTAATAACGCAGTGCGTGAGGCGATACATGCAGTGTTCCTGTATCACGCAATCAAGGCAGGTATGGATATGGGTATCGTCAACGCCGGTCAGTTGGCCATTTATGATGATCTGCCGGAAGAGCTACGCGAGCGAGTAGAAGATGTAGTGCTAAATAGAAGGGAAGATGCAACCGACCGGTTGCTGGAAATCGCAGACAAGTATAAAGGCGAGGGCGGTACAGTAGAAAAGAAAGAAGACCTTGAGTGGCGTTCATGGTCGGTTGAAAAAAGGCTCGAACATGCGCTGGTAAAAGGTATTGATGCCTATGTAGTGGAAGATACAGAAGAGGCAAGGCAAAAGGCAGAGCGACCCATCCACGTCATTGAAGGCCCACTTATGGATGGTATGAATGTGGTGGGTGACCTGTTTGGAGATGGCAGAATGTTCCTGCCCCAGGTGGTCAAAAGCGCACGAGTAATGAAAAAGGCAGTTGCTCATCTTTTTCCGTATATAGAAAAAGAAAAGGAAGGCGGAGCCAGGTCCAATGGCAAGATCATAATGGCCACGGTAAAGGGTGACGTGCATGATATTGGCAAGAACATTGTCGGTGTGGTGTTGCAATGTAATAACTTTGAGGTGGTAGACCTTGGGGTAATGGTGCCTGCAACACAAATACTGGAAATGGCAAAAAAGGAAAATGCAGATATTATCGGTCTGTCTGGTTTGATTACCCCGTCACTGGAAGAAATGGTGCACATAGCAAAAGAGATGCAACGTCTGGATTTTGTAGTTCCGCTTATGGTTGGTGGTGCGACAACCTCCAAAGCGCATACAGCCGTGAAGATCGACCCTAATTACAAGTTTGGAACCGTGTGGGTAAAAGACGCTTCGCGTGCAGTGGGTGTGGCACAGAGCCTGATCAGCGAGGGGCTAAAGCCGGAATTCATTGAAAAGTTGAAGACTGAATATAAAGGTGTGCGGGAGGCGCATGCCGGGCGACATGCAAAGACCAAATGGCTAAGCATGAACGATGCCCGAAAAAATAAAATCAAGATTGACTGGAAAGAATACACCCCACCTAAACCAACCTTTACAGGCACGAAGATATTTGACGATTACTCGTTGGCCGAGCTGGCCGAGCGTATTGACTGGACGCCGTTTTTTCATACCTGGGAGCTAAAGGGCAGTTACCCGAGAATTTTAGAAGATGCAGAAAAAGGTGCGGAAGCCAGAAAGCTCCTGGCCGATGCAGAAAAGATGCTGAAGAAAATCGTTGCTGAAAAATGGCTAACTGCAAAAGCAGTCATCGGGTTTTTCCCAGCCAGCCAGGTAGGTGAGGATGACATTAATGTAACAACAAATGATGGAGAAATTACATTACATCATCTGCGCCAACAGACCGAGCGGCCACCGGGCAAGCCTAACCGCTGTCTGGCAGATTTTGTTGCGCCAAAGGGAACAGGGCTGGAAGATTATATCGGTGCCTTTGTGGTAACGGCCGGTATTGGTATTGAGGAACACATTAAAAAGTTTGAGGATGACCATGATGACTATAATGCCATCATGCTAAAGGCATTGGCCGACCGTCTGGCCGAAGCGTTTGCAGAATGTATGCATGAAAGGGTGCGAAAGGAATTCTGGGCGTACGACAAGGATGAAGAACTTACAAACCAGCAGATCATCAAGGAAGAATACAAAGGCATCAGGCCGGCACCAGGCTATCCCGCCTGTCCGGATCATACCGAAAAACCATTATTGTGGGAGTTAGTCAGTGCAAATAAAAATAGTGGCGTCTCGTTAACCGAAACCTATGCTATGTACCCGGCAGCCTCTGTCTCCGGTTGGTACTTCAGCCACCCAGACAGTTGCTACTTTGCGGTTGGTAAAATTAATAAGGATCAGGTTGAAGATTATGCTCAACGGAAGAATATGGATATTACTGAAGCTGAGCGCTGGTTGGCTCCTAATCTCGGGTATGATACAAATTAGAAAATTATAGGTATAAAACCTACGCAATAATTACAAAACTTCAGAGGTCTATAGCCCGCTATTTTTTCTTGTTAGGTGCCCATACTGAAGTGCCTTTTCTGCCGGTGCGGGCATTTAGCTCTTCAACAAATTCATTGGCGTGGGTAGTAACCTGTTCCAGGGTGCCACTTCGGTTGCCTTCAATGGTCGAGTCAGCACGTTTGATTATATAGTGGTACCAGTTATCGCCTTTGATGCCTTCTGGGGGATCTGTTTTTGTAACACTTACCACATTATATCCGTTATCTTTTACGACACTATCTTTTACATCATTTTCTTCAACTGCTGACATTTTACTTAGCCCCTTATATCCGCTAACTATATGATGGTGCGCATCTTCGCGGTGAGTATACCAGTTATTCAAACAAAGACCGAAAATAAAAAACCCCGCACATGAATGTGCAGGGCTTTTAGGTACGATATTAGTTATTACAGATGATCTGTAATTCTTAACATGTAACCTGAGTAGCCTGTAAGCCCTTTGGCCCGGTTTCTACTTCAAAGTTCACACTCTGTCCTTCAGCAAGAGTGCGAAATCCTTCAGACTGAATTGCTGAGAAGTGTACGAATACATCTTCACCGCCATCTGCAGGAGAAATAAAACCGAATCCCTTGGATTCGTTGAACCATTTAACAGTACCTGTAGCCATGTAAATTACCTCGAAAATTAAAATATATATGTTATGTTACAAATCATGCGAGGAAATTTACAGAAGGAGTAAAAACAACATCTACTATGTACTGCTGAAAAAACCAAGATAAATTGTAGCGAGCAGTATTATAACCGGATATCTGATTGATATACTACAGTTATCCGTCATTTTGGCACATATAACAGGGTTTTTAGTGCATTTCACCACATTTTTTATATTTGATAGCGATATATGACCCAAAAACACACAATCTGCCCATGTGGATCAGAAATGGCGCTGAATCAGTGCTGTGGGCCGCTGCTGGCTGGTGAACAATATGCGGCTACCGCAGAACAACTGATGCGCTCCCGATATTCTGCCTATGTTTTAAATAACGACAAATACCTGACAAGCACCTGGCATCCTTCTATGAGATCACATGATATCGGCCATGATGATCAACAAAAACCTGACTGGCAAGGGCTCGAAATTCTAAAAACAGTTGCTGGAAAGCCTGATGATACGGAAGGTGCTGTCGAATTTATCGCTCACTTCAAGGTTAATAATCGTGCTGGTAAGTTGCATGAGAAGAGTCGATTCATAAAAGAAGAAGGGCGTTGGTACTATCTGGATGGCGAGCCTCAAGAAGTCCCGCCTCCAAAGACAATAACAAGAAACGAAAAGATTGGCCGCAATGAGCCATGCCCTTGTGGTAGCGGGAAAAAATATAAACGTTGTTGCTTATGATAGTTGCTAGTTCTACGAGTTTGATTCAAGGATAACCGTGTCATCTACTGATTCCGTACAACAAAAGATTGGATTTTTTGAGGCATTTGCTTATTGGTTAAAGCTTGGGTTTATCAGCTTTGGTGGACCGGCCGGACAAATCAGCATGATGCACCAGGAGCTGGTCGAAAAGCGTCGCTGGATTTCAGAGCATCGTTTTCTGCACGCATTAAATTACACTATGGTTTTACCTGGCCCTGAAGCACAGCAGTTGGCCACCTATATTGGATGGTTGATGCATGGTACTCGAGGTGGCGTAGTTGCAGGTACGCTTTTTGTGTTGCCTTCGCTATTTATTCTTATCGCGTTGACCTGGATATATATGGCATTTGGCAATGTGCCACTTGTTGCAGGTATTTTTTACGGGATTAAGCCAGCCGTGACCGCAATTGTTTTATTTGCGGCCTACCGTATTGGTTCACGGGCATTAAACAACGCAGTTTTATGGTCTTTTGCGGCGTTCGCTTTTGTGGGCATCTTCTTTTTCCATGTACCTTTCCCGTATATTGTAATCACGGCAGGAGTGCTGGGGTTGGCAGGTAGTTATATTGCGCCTGATAAATTCAGGGCAGGGGGAGGCCATGGCTGCAGTAACAAGAATTATGGTCCCGCCATCATTGATGACGATACTCCTTTGCCATCATACGCATATTTTAAATGGTCGCGAGTGTTCGTGTACGCAGGCGTGGGGTTGGGTCTTTGGTGTCTGGCAATGGGGTTTTTATATATCAATAATGGCTGGCAGGGCACTGAAACACAAATGGGCTGGTTCTTTACTAAGGCTGCATTGGTAACCTTTGGTGGGGCGTATGCAGTGTTGCCCTATGTTTATCAGGGGGGTGTAGAGCACTACCAGTGGCTGACAGCCACACAGATGATCGATGGTTTGGCATTAGGCGAAACCACACCAGGCCCGCTCATTATGGTGGTTGCTTTCGTCGGATTTGTCGGCGGTTGGACAAAAGAACTATTTGGTCCAGAAATGGTTGCACTTGCGGGTGCCTGGGGAGCATGCATCGTTACCTTTTTTACATTTTTACCGTCATTCCTGTTTATCCTGATCGGCGCGCCACTCGTAGAGGCAACGAGACATGATATAAAATTTACTGCCCCTTTAACCGGTATCACCGCAGCAGTGGTTGGCGTAATTTTAAACCTGGCGGCCTTTTTTGCTTACCATGTCTTATGGCCACAGGGCTTTGAGGGTGCTTTTGAATGGTTTTCAGCATTGCTAACTATTCTGGTTTTTATCGGACTGGTTCGCTTAAAGCTGGGGATGGTTTCAGTGCTGGGTGGAAGTGCTATAGCAGGCGCTATATATTATTTGATCTAGGGCGCTAATTTGCCCTAGTTATTTCCCGATACTATCAAGATGCTCCCAGCGTTCATAGGCGGCTGTCAGTTCCTCATTTACTTGCTCCATGCGTGATAGTGCTGTTGTTATTTTTTCTTTTTCCTGTTGATAGAATTCGTTGCTGGCCATTTTTAGTTCTAGTTGTTGCTGTTCAGCTTCCAGTTTCTCTATTTTTTCTGGAAGAGACGCCAGTTCATTTTTTTCCTTATAGCTGAGTTTGATTTTTTGTTGTTTTATAGTTTCCTGGCTTCTTTTTGATGTGTTTTGTTTTTCAGATTCGTTAGCCTGATCAGAGGAATTTTGCTGGCGTAACATGTCCTCATAACCGCCAACATATTCCTTAACAATACCATTTCCTTCAAATACAATGGTGCTGGTAACAACGTTGTCCAGAAACGCACGGTCATGACTGACAAGTAACAAGGTTCCCTCGTATTCTTCAAGCAGGTCTTCCAGTAATTCCAGTGTATCTATATCAAGATCATTAGTTGGTTCATCCAGTACCAGCATGTTTGCGGGTTTTGTAAAAAGTCGGGCAAGTAACAAGCGGTTCCTTTCGCCACCGGAAAGAATTTTTACAGGGGAATCAATTCGTTCTGGAGGGAACAGGAATTTTTTTAAATAGCCGACTACGTGAACACTTTTGCCGCGTACATTTACGTACTCACTACCCCCGCTTATGTTTTCTCGTACTGTTTTATCGGCATCGAGAATTGCCCTCTGTTGATCGAAGTACGCTATTTCCAGGCGTGTGCCCATGATTACATCGCCACTTTCAGGATTGAGCTCACCCAATATAATTTTCAGTAACGTACTTTTCCCCGAGCCATTTGCACCTATTATTCCAATGTGATCACTACGCATGATGCGCGTGGAAAAATCCTTGATAAGGCATTGCTCATCATAACTGAAGCTGATATTCCTTAAATCGACTACACGTTTTCCAGATTGGTCGCCTTCATCCAGATTAAGGCTGACTTTTCCCTGTTTTGAAATGCGCTGCCCCTGTAATGCACGCATCGACTCGAGACGACGAACCTTCCCCTCGTTTCTTGTTCTGCGTGCCTTGATGCCCTTGCGTATCCATGCTTCATGCTCGGCGAGCTTTTTATCAAACTTGGCATTGGCACGTTCTTCCTGTTCAAGTAGCTCTTCTTTTTTTGTTAGATAGTAATTATAGTCACCTGAAAAAGAAGTTAGTACACCGCGGTCAAGTTCAATGATGCGTGTGGCCAGATGTTGCAGGAATGTTCGGTCATGGGTAATAAAAATGAGCGCACCCTGATACGACATCAGATAGTCTTCCAGCCAGGTAATAGCGCTAATATCCATGTGGTTGGTGGGCTCATCCAGTAAAAGCAGGTCAGGTTCACTGACCAGCGCTTGTGCCAACATAACCCGACGACGTAAACCACCTGAACAATCAGCCAGCATTTTGTCCTGTGGAAGTGATAAACGGTTCAAAATGGTTTCAATTTTCTGGTTTATATTCCAGCCATCTATTACTTCAATACGATGCTGGAGATCTGACAAGGTATCCAGTGAGACGTCATTTTCTGTACCTGTATGATGCAAGGCATTATGGTAATCAGTCAGGAGCTGGCCAGTTTCCCCAAGTCCAAGGGCAACCGTTTCATATATGGTATGTTTGTTGTCTGCGGGGACCTCCTGTAGCAGGTGTGATATTCGCAAGGTATCCCTACGCCAGACCTCCCCGTCATCTGGTTCAGCAGCGTCGTAAATAACTTTGAATAAAGTAGATTTACCCGTGCCATTTCGCCCGACCAGGCATACCCGCTCCCCCGCATTTATCTGGAAATCTACATTTACCAGAAGCGGATGATGCCCGTAGGCCAGCGAAATATTAGTTAATGTTAGTAAAGCCATATTGGTGATAGATTTTACCTGATATTATACGGCAAGGTAGATTCATCTTAACTGTTTGAAAGCCACTAATTGTATATTATGTATGGATGACTGGTGTATTTATATTGTACGTTGTGCGGATAAAACGCTTTACACTGGTATTACCAGAGATGTGGGAAGGCGCGTGGAAGAGCATAATGGCAATAATAATCTGGGGGCCAGATACACTCGTGCACGACGACCGGTAAAACTTGTTTATCAGGAAAGTGCTCCAACTCGTTCAAAGGCATCCATCAGGGAAAGTGAAATCAAACACCTGAGTAAAAAGGAAAAAGAAATTCTCATAGTGGATAGTCAAAACAGACCATAGTCAAATACGTAGGCAACTTTATAATTCAAATCTAGCTTTAGTTTTTATATAGTACCCAGATGAGCAACCAGAAAGATTTACTGTATTCAGACCTACTTGGCAAAATTTCTGATTTTTCGTTTGATGAATCAGTGGCCAGTGTGTTTCCTGACATGATCAAACGCTCGGTCCCGGGCTATGGCGCTATCATTTCCATGATAGGCATGATGGCAGGGCGCTATGTGAAAAGAGATAGCAATTGCTATGATCTTGGATGCTCTCTTGGCGCAACGACACTTGCTATGCGTAAACAGATTAACCAGCAGGGGTGTAGAATTATTGCTGTTGATAATTCAGATGCCATGGTAGATCGTTGTAAGAAAATTGTTGAGGATGATTCATCCCAGGTTCCTGTAGAAGTTATATGTAGAGATATTCAGGATGTCGAGATCAATAATGCATCGATAGTTGTATTAAATTTTACCTTGCAATTTATCGATCCGGAAAAGAGACAGGGGATCATAAACAAAATATACAAGGGAATGTTACCCGGTGGTATTCTTGTGATTTCCGAGAAATTATCCTATCAGGATAAAGATATCCAGAACCTGTTTATTGACATGCATCATGAGTTTAAGAAAGCGCATGGTTACAGCGATCTTGAAATCAGTCAGAAACGTACTGCGCTTGAAGAAGTATTGATACCAGAAGATATTGAAACACATAAAAAACGTATTCTGAAAGCCGGCTTCTCAAGTTGCGATGTATGGTTTCAATGCTTTAATTTTGCTTCCCTGTTGGCATTAAAATAAGAAAATAGTAATGGACTTTGTTGCACACTATGAAAAGTTGTTCGATCTTGAAGATATTGAACAGGATTCCCTAAAATATTGGTTGGAATCGCTTCCGGAGCAACTCCAAAAGGCCTTTAACGAAAAAAGTCATGGCGATCTGAAAAAATGGGGGGCCATATTAGGGCAATTACCAGATGTAAAAGCATCATCGCTAGTATTTGATAACAGGGTCAGTATTGGTGCTCCAGAGGACTGTACCAGTGAGGTTCGAGACAATATTGAAGGTCTTTTAAAGGAACTGCATCCATGGCGAAAGGGACCATTTGATGTGCATGGAATTAATATTGATACTGAATGGCGTTCAGACTGGAAATGGGAGAGGTTAAAAGATCATATTCAGCCACTGAATGATCGTGTTGTACTCGATGTGGGTTGTGGTAATGGCTATCATTGCTGGCGAATGTTTGGTGCCAGTGCAAGGCTGGTGATTGGTATTGACCCGACTCTTTTATTCGTAATGCAGTATATGGCCATTCGGCATTTCACAGGCGAACATCCCATCTATGTGTTGCCGTTTGGCATAGAGGCCATGCCAGAAAACATGAAAGCCTTCGACAGTGTTTTTTCTATGGGCATTCTCTATCACAGGCGTTCACCGTTTGATCATTTAATGGAATTAAAGAATTGCTTACTGCCGGGGGGTGAATTGATACTGGAAACTCTGGTAATAGAAGGCGGGCCAAATGAAGTACTGGTGCCAGAAGGTCGGTATGCAAAAATGAATAATGTCTGGTTTATTCCATCCTGCGCAACACTTGAGCATTGGCTGAAGCGATGTGGGTTTGTTGATATCAAGTTAGTTGATGTTAGTAAAACCACTACTGAAGAACAACGATCTACTGATTGGATGAGATTTGAATCATTGCAGGATTATCTGAATAAAGAAGATACTGGCCTTACGGTAGAGGGGTTGCCTGCGCCGACACGGGCAATATTTACTGCTACATGTCCATAGTCAGCCTGCTTATACAGGCTTGCTGCCTGTAATATGTGCCGAGACTACAAAATCTTCAACAGCGCTTCCCGGTGCCCAGTCTTTAATAAATTCTCTGGACTCATCCTTGGGGACGATTTTAATTTCCTGAAACCCTGCATTGATGAGTATTGATTCAAGTTCGTCTATCATAGAGGCGCCTGATATGCAGCTGGAATATAGTGCAAGATCATTCTTTATGTCTTCAGGAAATTCAGCGGTTGCAACCACATCTGATATAGCAATACGGCCTCCTGGCTTTAGTACGCGTATTACCTCCTTGAATACTTTTAGCTTATTGGGAGAGAGGTTGATAACGCAGTTGGAGATAATGACATCCACACTATTATCGGCAACGGGTAGATATTCAATCTCACCTAAACGGAATTCCACATTACGGTAATCCGTTTTCTCCGTATTGGCGCGTGCTTTGCTGATCATGCCTGGGGTCATGTCAACTCCGATCACATTTCCTGTATGATTTAATTCACGAGCTGCCAGAAAGCAGTCAAATCCACCGCCGCTACCAAGGTCGAGTATGGTTTCCCCGGTTTGAATACTGGCAATGGCACGCGGGTTACCGCAGCCCAGGCCCATATCTGCTCCTTCTGGTACGGCGCTAACATCGTCATCGGTATAACCA
This sequence comes from Gammaproteobacteria bacterium, assembly GCA_030638455.1. Lineage (GTDB taxonomy): Bacteria > Pseudomonadota > Gammaproteobacteria > DAOWEP01 > DAOWEP01 > DAOWEP01. The sequence continues at coordinate 1,405 of DAOWEP010000105.1, read as the reverse complement.
AAACGCGTGGAGAACAGGCCAATCGGTACATCCGATACACCACAGCAGCTATCAGAGTTGCCACAACTATCACTTGAATTTGATGCATCTGCTACTTTGCTGTAACTCTCCCTGACTTGTTGACGAATATTATCTTCAAGGACAGAGGTATCTAATGGTTCTTGCTGACAACATTCTTTGCTTGAGTTCTTCATATTGCTCCTTTTATATTCACTCTACTGAGATGAGTTACTGGTTGCCTGAGCTTGGCAGGATAGGCCGGCTAATTTTTAGCCATTATACGAATTTATTGTTACAAATAGATATTTTTTATAAGTATCTATTTATTAAAGGCATTATCTTCTAAATAAGTATTCCTGCATTCCGTTTTTCAGTAGTACAGAACGTTTGATGGTGAACTGTGGCATAAGTTCCCTGAGGTCGGTCTGATGGTAGCTTGGGCTTGGTATGGTTTGACCTGATGGGGTATAGCGCATCCTGCCATCATCCAGTATCTGGTAATCGCGAGGTGTTGCAGACATGGTTTGCTTAGGTGAAATAAAGGCATGTAAATATGTTCCACACCTTGCAAACTGTGAGATATGTTGCATGAAGGCATTAAAGACTGCGGGTTTTAGATAGTTAAGTACATCCCAGCACAAGATTAGGTCAAAATGGCCGTGACTTTCCTTGCTATAAGGAAATAGTGTGACAATACGCTGGTGGATTTCATCTTTTTCCAGGTCGGGTTCCTTGCGCATGGCGGCCAGTTTTTCCTGGCCACCCTCAATAGTGAGTCTGCAATAATACCTGGAAAAGAATTGAATATTTGCCCCATTGGGAATGCCAATATCCAGTATATGATATTTGGTTTCTTCCAGTATCTCACTATTCAATAATTTGAAGATCGGGCAATTTGTTTCAAGCACCTGGTCTTCAAGCTGACTCTCAACAGATGAAAATTTGAGCAATGCCACTGATTAATACCTTTGGTTCAAGTCACATAAGCTCAAGCTGCATAAACATTGAAACTTTCACTTTATGCATTCTTTCTCTCAGGAATTGTTTTGCCTATATTAAGGCTTGCTTCCTTGTTTTCTTTAACACTACCGGTTTGTTGCATGGGCTTGGCAGCTGAATTATTTTCAATAGAGGAAATACTCTTGGGGTCCATTTCTATACTGCCTTTAAACATGGCGCCATCTTCAAGAGTCACTCTGGGAGCAGTAATGTTTCCCCTGACATTGCCGGTTTTTTTGATGACAACCTTTTCAGATCCGAAGAGATCGCCTCGTAGTTCTCCTTCTACATTAATGGTCGTAGCATGAAGGTTTGCATGAATGCGGCCATTTTCTCCAATGGTCAAAACATTGTTGTGCAAGTTAATAGTGCCCTCAACTGTGCCCTGGATGATTAGATCTTCCTC
>DAOWEP010000065.1 GCA_030638455.1 Gammaproteobacteria bacterium | reverse complement strand
AGCTCGGTAATGTTCCTGCCAACTGTTTCTATTACCCTGCGTCCGTACATCATCAGTCCAACCACAATACCAACACCGCCTACCAGGAGTACCCATGGTGGCATTACTGATTTCTGTCCCACTACACCGGACTCCGAGATGCTGATGACAGCGGCCATCGGGCCTACTGCATTGGCCACATCATTTGAACCATGGGCAAATGCCATTGCACAGGCGGTCACCATCATCAGGATAGCGAATATTTTCTCCACATTGGCAAAATGGAAATCTCTGTCTGCGCTTGGATCAAGCTTGATCTTTTTTATCGCAACTACGCCACCAAAGGCAATCAATGCACCAATCGCTAAAGCGGTGCCAAAACATTCAGACTGGCTCATTTCCAGCCCTACATGTTTAAGACCTTTAAACAGGGTTACCAGTGTTACGATGAAACCAACAAGAAAAATATAAAATGGCACGTAGCGTTTTGCGTACAGTAACGGATCATCACGATCCAGTATCAATCGCTGGACACTCATAAACAATACATATGCAATACTGCCGGCCAGGACTGGAGATACCACCCAGCTCATCACAATAGTACCGATTTTACCCCAGTTTACAGCGTCCACACCTATACCTACCGCTGCAAATCCTACGATGGCACCTACAATGGAGTGGGTGGTTGAAACCGGCCACCCCATGCGGGATGCCATAAGCAGCCAGGTTCCAGCTGCAAGCAATGCGGCCAGCATTCCATACACCACCAGATCGGGTGACCCGACGATCATGTCAGCATCGAGCATGCCTTTGCGGATGGTTTTGGTGACCTCGCCACCGGCAAGATAGGCGCCCGCTACTTCAAAAATGGCGGCGATAATGATGGCCTGTTTGATGGTAATGGCCTTGGAGCCAACCGAGGTTGCCATGGCATTAGCTACGTCATTTGCACCAATGCCCCAGGCCATAAACAGGCCAAAAACTACGGCAAGAACGATAAAGATCGTTGCGTATTCCATTTCCATAATAATCTCCCTTATCGTGCCAGCATTAATTGCAGACGGCTGCCAACACGTTGCGCAAGGTCGGCCACATCTCCGGTGGCATCAATTACCTTGTACAGGAACATTGCATCGATCGGGGGTAAATCGCGTTCTATCTTGAACAGGTTGGAGCGAATCTCAACCTGGATGTTATCCGTATCACTTTCAATTTCATTGAGCTTGCTAATCATGGCCTCGACGATTTCCACTTCGTTTCCACGGAAACCCGTCTCCACCAGTTCGTCCAGTTCGTTAACCGTGGTCTGGGCCTGTTCAGTAGCATCTACACAGCGCTGTACAAATTCCAGGTAGGTATCACCAACCTCTTTTGGCAGGGTCATTTTACGCCCAAGAATAATGCCAGAAATGTCTTTGGCCTTGTTGGCGATCTTGTCCTGCATGGTTAGCACTTCGAGTAAATCGCGTCGTGAAACTGGTAGCATCATGCTGCTTGGCAAATTTAGTCGCAGATCTTTTTTTAATACATCTGCCTCATTTTCAAGCTTGGAAATTTCTTTACGTGCCGCCCGTACGCCATCCCAGTCTTCCTTTAGAACTGCCTCAAATAAAGGAATCAGCTGTGAAACACATTGATAGACCTTATCCATGTGCATTTGAAGGGGGTGTACCGGTGAAGCGCCGAAAAGGCTGGACATTATATTTTTTCTTACCATGAGGTCTCCTCTATGGAGCGTTGTGGGCCCATCCCACAATGCAATTTAGCGTTTTTGATTTAAATTTCGCCGGCAGTATAACGGAACTACTTCACATTTCAACAAAAAACTAAATACAATATAACCATCTGTTTTATATAGATAATGCCTCTGTATTATTATTGTTCATTCTTGTATTCAAGGGCTTAAATCATCCTTATTGATCAAGATTTACACAATTTGAACGATATATAGGATGGGCATAAGTATGTTTGCCATTACCTGCTTATAGGGCGATCTTAAACCCTGTAATGATACAGGTGTATTAGTAGATTGGGAGTATGAAAATGTCAGGAATATCAATTAATTCAGGTATAAACAGTTCTCTTCAGGGTATCCAGAGGGGTATGCAGGGTCTGTCAAAAAATGCGGCCCAGATTGCCAGCAAGGATTTTATGGGAAATCAAGGGGTTGAAGGACTGGCTAAGGTGACCGTTGAAATGATGGAAAACAAAAACCAGGTGGAGGCCTCTGCAAAAGCACTGCAAATTATCCAGGAAACCATTGGGACTATTCTGGATATTAAGGCCTGAAATAGTATAATTAGCGTATATAACTTTAGATGTATGGAACGAATGGTGTAACTGATGGCAGATGACTCGTTAAGCTATTTTTCAAGTCTGGAATCGTCTCATACCAGGGTGAGTGTAGCCCCTGTGTACCAGCCCCCGGAATCCACTCGTCCAGTGGATAATGTAGCAACAGCGGGTAATTTTACTGCTCAGACCTCTGAAAGTAATTCAGAAAACAATCCAGCCAACCAGGCCCTTCGTGAAGATAAATATTCACTTTCCGATGCGGCGAAACAATTATCTGCTGATGACCTTCGCCTTATTCAGAAACTCGCACAGCGTGACCGTACAGTCAAAGCTCATGAAGCCGCCCACCTGGCCGCTGCTGGCCGTTACGCAAGAGGCGGTGCCAACTTTACCTATCAGCGCGGGCCTAATGGTGTAAATTATGCCATTGGCGGTGATGTTACACTTGATACATCCACCCCGAGCGACCCCGAACAGGCACTGGCTAAGGCGCAGCAGATCAGAGCAGCCGCGCTGGCGCCGGCACAACCTTCTACTCAGGACAGAACTGTTGCCGCCCAGGCCACACAGGCAGCAAATCAAGCCAGAGTTAATATTGCGGCCGAACGGGCTGAAGAAACCGCCGAGAAGCTGGAACAAGCACAGGAAGATAATACAGAAGCCCGTCAAAAAGAAATCGATGAAACAGGAAATGTGGCCGATAGTGAACCTGCTCAACAAGCACAAACCAGAATACAGGAATACCAAAACAATGCTGCTAATGACCCGGAAACTGAAGATCGCAACCTTTTGTTAAGTTTAAAAGCCTGATAACCTCTATAATACGCTTTATTTACCCTTCATGTAGTTACTATATCTCAGCGACTCTTTCAGGTTACAATTCCTTTTATACTCACACCCAACTTTTATCAACACCATTGGAACCGGTGCAGGACACAGGATCTTCACATGCAAATCAAAAAAAATTCCGTAGTAACCATGGACTATCACTTGCGTGACGATGAAAACACCATCATAGACAGTTCTGGTGATAGCGGCCCTTTTCCATATCTTCATGGAGCAGGAGGAGTTATCCCCGGGCTGGAATCAGCCATGGAAGGAAAAAAGGTTGGCGACAAAATTAAGGTTCGTATTCCACCAGAAGAAGGATACGGTGAACGTGACGAATCATTATTACAGTCCGTCCCACGTGAAAATTTTCAGGGTATAGATGACATTTCCGTCGGCATGCAGTTTCAAACACCCATGGAAGACGGATCACAACAGGTTGTTACCGTAATGACCATAGACGATAAACAGGTGACTGTTGATGGGAATCACCCGCTTGCAGGTGTGCCTCTAAACTTTGAAGTCACTGTAGTCGATATACGAGATGCAACCGATGAAGAACTTGAACATGGCCATGTACACGGGCCCGGCGGACATGAGCACTGACCATTATTTTTAAATAATACGACTGCTAACTCTAACTACACATCCAGATTGGCTACCGACAGGGCATTTTTTTCAATAAAGTCGCGTCGTGGTTCTACCTGGTCTCCCATTAACGTGGTAAACACCTGGTCTGCAGCCACTACATCCTCAATTTTCACCTGTAGTAACCGACGCGATTCTACATTCAATGTGGTTTCATACAGCTGATCCGGGTTCATTTCACCCAGTCCCTTGTAACGCTGGATGCCCTGACCACGCTTGGATTCATCCAGCAACCATTCGATGGCCTGCTTAAAACAGTCTATTTCCAGTTTACGTTCACCGCGCTGGACATAGGCACCCTCACCAATCAGGTCGGTTAGTTGCTTACCCAGTTCTGCCATACTCCTGTATTCAGCAGAAGCAAAAAATTCTCTTTGCATGGGATGTTCGTTCATAATGCCGTGGGTACGTTTT
>DAOWEP010000068.1 GCA_030638455.1 Gammaproteobacteria bacterium | reverse complement strand
TCCATACTATCGCAACGCTGTTCAATCAACGCCTTTAGCCGGGCACCTTCACGCTCCCGATTCTGAACCAGATCCTCAAGCGCCTCATCGAGTAGCTTTCTGGCTATTTCATTAATAGGTGCAAGATCTGGTTCTTTTTCCTGTACGACCCCTGGCCAGCGAAGTAGCTCCATTGAGCGCATTGGATGTTTTTCGCCCAGCATCTCAGATGCCTCCTTACTTAGCCCGATCAATCTGTTAGCCAGCTCCCTATTCAGCTCAATTTCTGCCGATGTAGCCCCATGTCTTTGAAAACGCAGGCTACATTCCAGCTTCCCTCTATTCAGGGCCTGCTGAACCTGCTCCCGTACCGGGCTTTCCAGCACTCTCAGCTCTTCTGGCAGACGAATATTTACCTCCAGATATCGGTGATTTAGAGACCGAATTTCCCAGATTAATTCCCCCCATTCCTGCCGGGTTTCCTTGCGTGCAAATGCCGTCATGCTCCGAATCATAATCAAGTTACCCGAATAGATGCCGATAGTATAAATATTGTAAGTGGTTAAGAACCTTAAATTTTATATTCCTGTACCCGAACTTCCAACGAAAGGACAGATAACACAAACAATATCCTATGAGTATTCCAGTCAATAGCCTGCCAAAGGATACCAACCTAGACAACTATACCATCACTAGAGTTTTGGGTGGCGGAGGATTCAGTATTGTATATCTGGCCAAAGAAAAAGAAACCAATAGACTCGTCATAATCAAGGAATACATGCCAAGAAAACTGGCAAAACGTGGAAACGATATGTCCATCTCTGCACTCTCTGAAGAAAAGGTAAATAGCTTTCAGGGTGGACGAAAGTTGTTTTTTCAGGAGGCAAGTATACTGGCCACCTTGAAGCATCCTAATATCGTGGATGTTCAAAGCTTCTTTCGTGCCAATGGAACCGTATACATAGTGATGTCGTACGAAGCAGGTGACAATCTCCAGCATGTTATTTCCAGGCAAAAGGGCAAACTAAGTGAGCGCTTTTTGTTGACTGTTTTCCCGCCATTACTGGATGCATTAAGCTTGATTCATGAGCGCGGCTATCTTCATCAGGATATCAAGCCTGGCAATATACATATTTGCTCTGGAGACAGGCCCTTGCTGCTGGATTTTGGTGCCGTACAAAGGCGTCAGATAAGCCGGCAATATCAACCTGGACAGGTCACTTCCTCCGGATTCTCACCCATTGAACAACACAATAAGACTGGCTATGTAGGGCCCTGGACAGATATATATGCCATTGGTGCCACTATGTATTCATGTATAACAGGCTCACCACCCCCTGATTCACAGGAACGCCACATGAAGGACTCGCTAAAGCCCACTGTAGTTGCCTTCAAAAAACAGTACTCAGAAAAACTGCTGAAGGCCCTTGACTGGGCACTGGAAGTGGATCCTGAACTGCGGCCCCAAACGATTCAGGAATTCAAGGACGCGTTACCTCCCATACAGGATGAGGAAGAACAGCCTTCTATAGGTACCAGGCTGCTATCAATGTTTACTGGCAATGCCACAGCAGGGAGAGGTTAGTCAGAATGAGATGTGACACCGGACAGGCCAATCGGCTAGGTAACCGCTCCAGCAATCAGGATCGCAGTGCCATTGTCGAACATAAGGATAGTTTGTTACTTATGGTGGCAGATGGCATGGGTGGCCATGAAGGTGGCGAGCTAGCCGCACAGGAAATGATTAACAAAATGACCTTGGTCTTTCAAAATGAACCTATGCCAATTAGTAATCCCAGGGTATTTCTGGAAAAGCTGGTTCTGGAATCACATGATGTCATATCAAGAATTGGCATTAAGCGTAGGCCCCCTATTTACCCACGCACAACCGGTGTTGTGTGTCTGATCCAGAATGGCATGGCCTGCTGGGCACACGTTGGTGATAGCCGTTTGTACTTGATACGAAATAACGAGATTCTAATCCGAACCAAGGATCACACATATATCGAAGAACTGCATCAAAACAATGTCATCTCTGAGAGTGAAATGCTTTCCCACCCTATGCGTAATTACGTTACACAATGTCTGGGGGGGCCAAATGAAATACCGAAAATAGCCGTAAGCGAAGAAACCCCGATAAAGTTTGATGATATACTGTTGCTTTGCTCAGACGGTCTATGGAATGCCACCGACATGAACGAGCTGATCAAATTACTGGATGGGGATACTCTGGAAAAAGCTGTTCATCTAATGGCAGAGACTGCTGAGAAAGAAAGTTACCCCAAAAGTGACAATATCAGTGTACTGGCACTTCGTCTGTTACCAGACGCCGAAATAGATGCCTTTGGTCCAGATAGTGTATTCCATGCCCTCGCAGAAGATGCGCCCGAAAAATCAAAAAAACCAAAAAAATTCAAGGATAAGCTAAATAATGCTATTGATGATATTGAGCAAGCCATGAAGGAGTATGCATCTGAAATCAGGGAAGAAAAAGATAAAAAAAATAAACCATAAAGGCAGATATACTCGCCCCAATCACACTTAAACTTTCCCCACTACATACCATCCAAGGTATACTACGCATACTTTTTTCCTAACAACTTTTTTCTATAAGGATTATTCTATGCGACCAAGTGGCCGTAAGCAGGACGAACTGCGTCCTATACGTATTACCCGTAACTACACAAAGCATGCTGAAGGTTCTGTCCTTGTTGAATTCGGGGACACCAAGGTTATATGTACGGCTTCAGTGGAAGAACGGGTACCAAGATTCCTCAAGGGTAAAAATCAGGGCTGGGTTACTGCAGAATATGGGATGCTTCCACGCTCAACCGGCTCACGAATGGGACGTGAAGCGGCCAGAGGAAAACAAGGTGGCCGCACAATGGAGATACAACGTTTGATCGGGCGATCATTACGCGCGGTTGTGGATATGGAGGCACTTGGAGAACGCTCCATCACGATTGATTGTGATGTTATTCAGGCCGATGGTGGAACACGTACTGCATCTATTACCGGTGGCTACGTTGCACTTGCCGAGGCCATACAACATCTTCAGGAGAAAAAACTGCTGCAGAAAAGTCCACTGCATGGTTATTTGGCCTCCGTTTCTGTCGGCATCCATGAAGGAAAACCTGTGCTGGATCTGGATTATGCAGAAGATTCCAGCGCGGAAACCGACATGAACGTGGTGATGAACGAAGCCGGGGCCTTTATCGAAGTGCAAGGCACTGCCGAAGGGCATGCCTTTCAGATGGATGAATTAATGACCATGCTGGATTATGCAAAGCTGGGCATATCACAATTGATTGAAAAACAGCGCCAGGCGCTCGAGAACTAGTACAAACAATAATTATGAAAAATATCGTTCTGGCCAGCAATAACCCGGGCAAGGTCCGTGAATTTAATAAGCTATTTTCAGACTACGAAATTGAAGTTGTCCCGCAGGCTGAGTTGGGTGTAGAAGAGGCAGAAGAAACCGGGCTAACCTTTGTGGAAAATGCGATCCTCAAGGCTCGGAATGCCGCACGACATACAGGCCTTGCGGCTATTGCAGATGATTCAGGCATTGAAGTCGATGCATTGAATGGAGCCCCTGGAATTTATTCTGCCCGATATGCAGGCAAGGGTGCCAATGATCAGAAAAATCTGGAAAAACTATTACATAAACTTGCAAATACACCTGAAGAAGAACGTTCTGCGCGCTTTCAGTGCCTGATTGTGTATATGCGTCACGCAGAAGACCCAACTCCATTGATTTGTCAGGGCACATGGGAAGGCAGAATTCTAAACCAGCCACAGGGTGAAAATGGCTTTGGCTATGATCCTGTATTTTACGTACCAGAACACGATTGTTCTTCCGCTGAATTACCACCTGAGGTAAAAAATAGCATTAGCCATCGAGGACAGGCATTGCGACTATTAATGGACGCTTTAGCTCATTCCTAGAACCATGAAAACACCCGAACTACTTTCGCCTGCCGGTACATTACGCAATATGCGCTACGCGTTTGCATATGGTGCAGATGCCGTATACGCAGGACAACCCCGTTACAGCCTGCGTGTACGTAATAATGATTTCAGTCTGGAAAATCTGGCGACAGGGATTAACGAAGCCCATCAGCAACAAAAAAAGTTATTTGTCGCTAGCAACCTGCTGCCTCACAACCGCAAGGTTGACACCTATATGGCGGACATGGAGCCGGTAATCGAATTGAACCCGGATGCGCTCATCATGGCTGACCCGGGTTTGATTATGATGGTGCGAGAGCGCTGGCCTGAAATGCCTATCCATTTATCCGTACAGGCCAACACGGTTAACTATGCAGCGGTACGGTTCTGGAAATCACTTGGTATTGAACGCATTATTCTTTCACGCGAACTCTCTCTGGACGAGATTGAGGAAATCCGCCAGAAATGTCCTGATATTGAGTTAGAGGTTTTTGTACACGGCGCCTTATGTATTGCCTATTCTGGTCGTTGTCTGTTATCCGGATATTTTAACCACAGGGACCCAAACCAGGGAAGCTGCACCAATTCCTGTCGATGGGAATATTTTTTGAGCCCTGCGGAAGAAGACATCAGTGGTGATATTCGTAAATCTACATCCATTCCAGATGAAACAGACTTGCGGCACCCTGAGGCAGACAAGGTTTACCTATTAGAAGAAGGTCGTCGCCGTGGTGAAATGATGCCGATTATGGAAGATGAGCTGGGCACTTATATCATGAACTCAAAGGATTTACGTGCTGTTGAACATATCGACCGTCTGGTAAAGATTGGTGTTGATTCCCTTAAAATAGAAGGCCGGACCAAGTCCCACTACTATGCGGCTCGTACTGCCCAGGTATACCGACAGGCTATAGATGATGCTGTTTCAGGCCAGCCATTTAATCCAAATTTACTGGCTGCACTTGAAGCACTATCCAACCGCGGCTATACCGATGGCTTTTATCAGCGCCACCATACTGTTGAGCATCAAAACTATCTGACCAATTATTCCAAAAGCAGGCAGCAACAATTTGTGGGTGAAATCACGGGTTATGATAAAAACAAAAACCTTGTGGCCGTACTTGCAAAAAATAAATTCACCGTTGGTGATTCACTGGAACTCATTCTTCCTGAGGGCAACCATACCTTTCAACTGAAGCATATGGAGAACCCTGATGGCACTCCAAGAAATGAGGCACCGGGTGGCGGTTATGAGGTAATGATTTCTATACCGGACATGAAGCCTGATTTTGGACTAATCACCAAAGACCTGAATTCACAGGATATCGGCTTACCGATAATAGATATTGCCCAACCCTGAGACACAATCTCACTGGCTTTAGCTTGAAATAACTCTTTTAATACGCCCACATGATATTTTCTGAGCCAATACCACTAGGCCTGTATATTCATATTCCCTGGTGCGTACAAAAATGTCCATACTGTGATTTTAATTCACATGCCGTCAGGGATGCCTTGCCTGAACGTGAGTACATTGATGCGTTGTTATCGGATCTGGAACTGGAATTGCCTTTCGTGGAAGGGCGCAATATTAAAACGATCTTTATTGGTGGTGGCACACCCAGTCTGTTTAAACCTGAGTCTATTGAAAGATTACTTGTTGGGGTGGCCAATCAGCTAAGCCTGGAAAAGGATGCTGAAATTACGCTGGAGGCAAATCCGGGCACCGTAGAGTCCGGAAAATTTGCCGAGTTTTCTGCTGCTGGTATTAACCGACTTTCAATAGGCGTACAAAGTTTCCAGGATGACGCGTTACGCCGACTTGGTCGTATTCATAATGCAAAAGATGCCATGCATGCAGCAGAACAGGCACATGTTGCCGGCCTGAATAATTTCAATCTTGATTTGATGTTTGGCCTGCCAGGGCAGACACCAAAAGATGCGATAAGAGATCTTGCAAATGCTGCTTCACTGGAACCCACCCATATCTCCTGGTATCAATTAACACTTGAACCTAATACTCATTTTTATCACTCTCCACCAAGCGATCTGCCGTCAGAGGAAGCCCTATGGCAAATACAACAACAGGGACAGGAGTTTCTCTCTCAGCACGCATTCAGACAATATGAAATTTCTGCCTATTCACGCAATCAGCCCTGTAAGCACAATCTAAATTACTGGCGGTTTGGTGATTATCTTGGAGTCGGTGCTGGGGCTCATGCAAAAATTACAGATAGCAGGCAAGCTATCATTATGCGTACTGCAAAAATCAAACACCCGCGCGATTATTTACAACAGTCAAGTTCGCAACAGGCAGATTCAAACAACCGAATATCAAATACTCAATACCTGTCCCGGGACGACCTGATACTGGAATTTATGATGAATGCTTTACGCCTTACGGAAGGATTTGAACCTATATTATTTGAGCAGCATACTGGTTTGTCACTGGACAATATTTCTGAGTTACTGGAACAGGCTACTGATAAAGGGTTATTGCATACCAGTAGCGAAAGAATTCAAGCAAGTCCGCATGGTCAAAGATACCTGAATAACTTACTTGATATTTTTATGCCGGATGATAAAAGCTCTGCAAGCTAGTGCTCACTTATACGCTAACTCTAATTCCAATTAGCCGCATTACCCACGCCACTATTGGCGCAATTCTTCTGGCTACTGACATAAGCCTGCGTGTTCCAACCTGACACAACGGTGTGTAGAACAACCACCCCAAGCCGGTGAGTGCTACAACCCCGCTACCTACCACATCATCTGTAAACCAATGTGCTCCGGCCACAACTCTTGGCATGGAGAACAATATTGCAATCAACAAGGCAGTGAGGCCGTATCGAGTCCCTGCCAGAAACCAGAAATACCCTGTCCACATTATTAGTACTGTGGCGTGATCGCCCGGAAAGCTACTACCTGAATAGTCCTTGGTTTTAATGTCAGGCACCAACTCAGTCAGCCGGTACACCGGCTCTAGCACAAGACTCGGGCTTTTACGTGCAAGTTCCTCCAATGTTCCATTGGAGATCTCAATCATCAACAAGGTGAAAAGAAACACCAGAATAAAAACTGCGATACGTTCCGTAAGGTATTTTCCACCCTCTGCAAGTGAAAAACGCGCATACAAAAGCATTACCAGAATGGCTGAAACCAGATCAAAGGCCCTGTTATTTGCAATTGCCCAGAATCGCTGCCAACTCTCACCTTCAGCCAGGCTACCATTCAGGTTAAAAAATACTGATTGATCCAGTTGATCCCAAAGCAAACGTGTCCCACTGTCTTTAAACCACCAGCTAGCCAGCAGCAAAAGAGCTAACCCCTGAAAAACCAGCAGGCCTACCGGTCGCCACCCTTTATTTTCTGCATCAGAAGTCACTATGGTTTATATCCTCTTATAATATAACAACATATACGCCTGAGATGGTTCGCTCCATCCACTTCGGGGAGCTTCGATCATGCTCTAAGCTCGTGAATATACACGATTTACCCGTAAAACCAACTTATTTAGACTGAATCCTGGACACTGAATACGAACCCTTTATCCACATATGCTGGCAACAATTTTTTGACGCCTTGAAATTAAAGTTATTCACAACTCATTGAAAACTATATACACGGGTAGATAGTTAGACCTGGGAAATAACTGTATTACTAGATTTTCCCTAACTTATTGATTGATATTAATTTTACATATCAAAATTTTTCTCCCTACTCACTAACAACCTAAATATATTGAATGATTCAGCTCCATTTGAATTATCTTTTCCACAAGGTTATCCACAGTAATGGGCTCCACAAATAGTATCCTCAAATTTTATGTTTTATTACTAATAACTTATTGATTATAATTAATATATTATTAGTCTATATGCGCTAAGATACTGATTTCTTAAGCGCGGATGAGTAGATCATACGCATTCTCGAAGACAACCATATTTGTGTATGGTATCTTTAATATCTGAGCGTGAGTGATAATTCAGATAAATGAAGTATTGCTCGCCTAATATGAACGGGTTGAAATGAATAGGCAATTAAATGAAAAGGTAAGGAGATGTAACTATGTCAGATATCGCAAAACCATCAAAATCAACAGATTCATCCTCAGAAAAAAAAGGGTTTGAGTTTACTGATTGGTCAAAACTAGCAATTTCTGACCTTACCGCATTTGAAAGCAAGCGAAAGCAGGTCATAGAAGACTTTATTCAATCTGTCCCCAAAGCCAGACAACACCGTCTACGTTGTTTACAGTGGCGAATTGACCAAACCCGGAAACTCTCCAGAAATCCAATGGATGCATGCATAAAGCTCTCTCAATTAATGATGGAGTCGGTTTATGGAGAAAACGGCCTGATAAATGCCCTGCAGGGACTGCGCAGAGAGATCAATGGGACAAATACGCCTCCCAGAAATAACCAAATCCAGGGCCAGAAGGGGAAAATACTACAATTTAGCCCCCTTAACCCGACTCCGGAATTCCAGTAAGAACTTGCCCTGATAGAGTATTCCACGTACTATGTGCGCCCTTACAGGGTCGTGGCTAGTATTAGTGATACGTAGCGGTACTTATAACAGCTCATGACTACCTGTATATTTTTTATTAGTACTGTTTTAGAGAACTACAGTAATTACATAAAGGCACAGCAACAATGAAGTCGGACATACATCCAGCATATGAAGAAGTCGCAGTTACCTGTAGCTGTGGAAATTCATTTGCGACACGCTCTACTATTGGAAAACCAGAGTTACACCTTGATGTGTGCTCTAATTGTCATCCTTTTTTCACGGGAAAACAAAAGATTGTTGATACTGCAGGGCGCGTTGATAAATTCCGCCGCAAGTATGGAAAGAAAACCTGATTCCAAGATCAATTGTCTAATGCCTATGGCAGAAAAGCACTCATCACCAAAAAAAGGGCGCCCGAAACAGGCGCCCTTTTTTTATGCACAGGGATGTGCTGTATCCTGCGGGCGCAGGATGCGCAGGAGCAGGGTATGCTAAAGAATATTTTGCAGGTAAGTAATTTTAGCAAATTAATTACATTCTCATTACTACTCTCCACTTTATTACTATCAACTATTGCAGGCATCTCCTCTTCATATGCCTCCTGCAATACAAATCACTTC
>DAOWEP010000176.1 GCA_030638455.1 Gammaproteobacteria bacterium | reverse complement strand
TACTTGACTTTAATCCATTTTGGTACCAATATTGGGTAAATGTGGAGAATATTGGTTAATAGTGGAATAAAGTGGATAAAAATAACAATTAGGGATCAAATCTGTGTTTCGTGGCGTAAATGTACTCAATCTGGATGCAAAAGGGCGGATTGCGATGCCTACCCGGTATCGCGAACAGCTTGTGGAGCAGTGTGCGAGCAAGTTGGTGGTTACGGTAGACCGGGATCATTGTTTGCTTATTTACCCCTTTCCTGACTGGGAAGAAATTGAACGCAAACTGGTGAAATTACCAAGTTTCAACAAGCAGGCTAGAAGTTTGCAGCGCTTACTTGTAGGTCATGCGACAGAAAGCGATATGGATGCACAGGGAAGAATATTGCTGGCACCACCCCTGAGGCAATTTGCACAACTGGAAAAACGCGTAGTGCTTATCGGTCAGGGTAACAAATTTGAAGTATGGGATGAGCAGACCTGGAATAAGAACTGTGAGGCATGGTTTGCAGAAGATAAAGATGGCGGTGAGATGCCTCCGGAGCTTGAGTCGCTGTCATTGTAAATCAGGCTGAGAATGTCATGGGAGATGAATATAACCATCATCCTGTATTACTGGAAGAGGCGCTGGAAGCGCTCAATATAGAAGAAAATGGAATTTATATTGATGGGACTTTTGGTCGAGGGGGGCATGCCCGCGAGATTTTAAACAGGCTCGGGCAAAATGGACAATTAATAGCAATAGATAAAGATCCAGAAGCGGTAAGAAATGCTCGAGAACAATTTAAGACAGATCCAAGATTTTCAATAGAGCGGGGTAGCTTTGCAATGTTGGAACAACTGGTGGATCACCGGGGGCTGTTGAATAAGGTGAGCGGGCTGTTGCTCGATCTGGGGGTATCTTCTCCGCAACTGGATGACCCGCAACGCGGGTTTAGTTTTTTAAAGGATGGTCCTCTGGATATGCGAATGGACCCTGAGTCAGGAGTCTCGGCCGAAGTGTGGTTGGCTACGGCTTCAGAAGACGAAATATCCAGGGTTCTTAAGACATTTGGTGAAGAACGTTTCCATAGACGTATCGCCAGAGCAATAACCGGTACTCGAGAAGAATCTCCAATACAAACAACGAATCAACTTGCGGATATTGTGTCCAGAGCCATTCCCAGACATGAAAAACACAAACATCCTGCGACACGTGCTTTTCAGGCAATACGCATTTTTATTAATCATGAGCTTGAAGATGTAAGCCAGTGCTTGCAGCAGGCGCTTAATGTGCTTGCGGTAGGTGGAAGAATGGTAGTGATCAGTTTTCACTCGCTGGAGGATAGAATTGTAAAGCGTTTTATTCGTGACCAGTCACGCGGCAAACCTTTTCCGCCAGACCTGCCAGTGCGTGCAGAAGAGTTGCAATGCAAGCTAAAGCCAGTCGGTAAGGCTATACGGGCTGGAAAAGAAGAGATTGCCAGAAACCCACGCGCAAGAAGTGCGGTGATGCGCGTTGCGGAACGCGTGGCATGATCGGTGGAAGAACTGCTTTCTTGTTGCTGGTGCTGTTTGTGGTTAGTTCTGCCCTGATCGTTGTGTACGCAAAACACGAAAGCAGGAAATTATTTTCTGAATTACAGAATCTAAAAAGAGAGCAGGACAGGATGGATGTAGAGTGGGGAAGGTTGCAGCTGGAGCAAAGTGCCTGGGCTACACATGGTCGTGTTGAGAAGATTGCTCGTAAGCGTTTGGGTATGCATATTCCATCTTCTGATGAGGTGGTGATTGTTCGACCATGAGCATACGTGTAACACAGTAAGAACTGTACATAAAAATAAATGAATAATAAGAACGATATACCTATATACAGACACAGGCAGGTATTCCTGCTTGGTCTTTTATTGATCGTGGCTGGTCTATTGTCATGGCGGGCGGTATACCTGCATGTACAGGATGGTGATTTTCTGCGTAATCAGGGTAACGCCAGACATTTGCGTGTTGTACCGATACCCGCATACAGGGGCATGATTGTGGATCGCCATGGTGATCCTCTTGCAATAAGTACGCCGGTAGATTCGGTATGGATAAATCCAGGGGAATTTCTTGGGCATTATGAATCTGAATTATCAAGGGGCGTATTGTCAGGTGATGGTGCCGGGGCGATACAGCAGTTAGCCAAAACGTTGAGGATGGGTAAGGACAGGTTGCGCACGACAATCAACAGGCGCGCAGACAAGGAATTCATCTATATTAAACGCCGTTTAAATCCTGTTGAGGCTAGCAAAGTGCTGGCGCTGGGTATTAAGGGCGTCTACACCCAGCGTGAATATCGCCGTTATTATCCGGCGGGAGAAGTGGTGGCGCATATTACCGGCTTTACCAATATTGATGATCAGGGTCAGGAGGGTGTGGAGCTTGCTTTTAATGACTGGTTGCAGGGCTCGGCAGGAAGTAAGCGTGTAATAAAGGACAGACGTGGTCGAATTATTGAGGATGTCGAAAGTATAAAGACGATGCGATCCGGGAAGCGCCTGTCGCTTAGTATCGACAAGCGAATCCAGTACCTGGCCTATCGAGAGTTAAAGGCCGCTATCCAGCTACACAAAGCCAGGTCAGGTTCAGTGGTGGTGCTGGATAATCTAACAGGGGAAGTCCTCGCGTTGGTCAATCAACCTTCTTTTAACCCGAACAACAGACGTAATGCAAGTGCAGAGCAATACCGGAATCGTGCGCTAACGGATGTTTTTGAGCCTGGCTCTACGGTCAAGCCCTTCACTATTTCTGCTGCGTTAGAAGATGGGAGATTCAAGGCAAGTACACAAATCAATACAAGCCCTGGATTTATGAAACTGGGACGCAATACCATTCGCGATACAAAGGACTATGGTGTAATAGATGTTGGTCGGGTAATTACAAAATCCAGCAATATCGGGGCAACCAAGATCGCCCTTGCGCTGGACCCAGATGAAATATGGTCCATGTTTCAAAAGTTTGGATTTGGTTCAATAACAGCAAGTGGTTTTCCGGGGGAGTCTGCCGGTTTAATGCGGCATCACTATCGTTGGCGTGATATTGAGCGCGCTACTTTTGCTTTTGGTTACGGTTTGTCCGTCACACCCTTACAGCTTGCCCAGGCATATTCAGTGCTGGCATCCGATGGAATATTGCGCCCCATTACATTTCTGAAACGCGGGGCAGATGCGCCTGCCGGATATGCGCATGAAAATAGTGATCAGGTAATAGAAGGTGAGCAAGTTATTTCTCCGTTAGTGGCAAAGAAAGTGCGTACCATGCTGGAAACAGTGGTTAGCAAGGAGGGTACAGGGCATCTTGCCAGTGTGTCTAATTATCGGATTGCCGGTAAAACAGGCACAGTTCACAAGTCTATCGCCGGTGGATATGCTGAAGACCGATACGTTGCTGTGTTTGCGGGTATGGCGCCAGCCAGTCGGCCACGTCTGGTAATGGCGGTAATGATTAATGAGCCTTCCAATGGCGTATATTACGGCGGCGAGGTTGCAGCACCGGTATTTTCCAGAGTCATGGAAGGCGCGCTCCGATTACTGGATATTCCTCCTGACAATTTACCAAAAAAATTACCCGTTATTCATACCGGCTTACAGATGCAGAGGGATGCATCATGATGAGCGCATCTCCCCGGTTGGTCTCTCCAGTCAAATTGAGTGCGCTATTGCATGATATTGCAGAAGTGAGAGGGCAGGATGACAGGGAGATAACCGGTATGTCACTGGATAGCCGCAACGCCAGCCAGGGAGATCTGTTCTTTGCATGTGCTGGCCAGGATAGTCATGGCATGGAATTTTTTGAAGACGTTGTGAAGGCGGGGGTTGCAGCAGTTGCCCTGGAGCCAACCAATGATTCAAGTTGGGATGACAAGGTATCCAGTAATATTCAGGATGAGCAACGTGTTCCTGTATACAGGATTGATGATCTCAAGGGACTGATTGGTGTAATCGCTGATCGATTTTATGGGCACCCATCAAGGAACGTTTGTGTTATCGGGATTACAGGGACGAACGGTAAGACATCATGCAGCCATTTTCTGGCAAAATCACTGGACTCAAGCAGTGGTAAGGTGAAGTCACGTTGCGGTGTAATTGGAACCCTTGGTTATGGGTTGTATAGTAATTTGCATGCAGCCAGCCATACAACGCCGGATGCAATTCGTGTTCATTCCCTGTTGTCAGAAATGTATCAGCAAGATGCAGGCCATGTGGTTTTAGAAGTTTCTTCTCATGCCCTGGATCAGGGCAGGGTCAACGGGGTTGAATTTGATATAGCTGTATTTACCAATCTCAGCCGCGATCACCTTGATTATCATGAAGACATTACCAGTTATGCCGCAGCAAAAAAACGTCTGTTTGATTTCCCTGGATTGAAAGCAGCGGTTATCAACAGTGATGATGTTGTTGGCAGGGAGTTGTTGGCCGGTCTGTCGGAAAGTGTCGATGCAGTAGCCTATGGCTTTTCCTCCCAAAAGGATTTGCAGTCAGGGACTGGTAAATATGAATGTGTTCTTGGTTCAGAGCTGGAACTGAATAAGAATGGCCTGAGTTTTCATGTCACTTCCCCATGGGGTGAGGGAAAGATAAGCAGCCAGTTATTGGGCGAGTTTAATGCAAGTAATATATTGGCCGTGTTGTCAGTGTTATTAAAACTGGGTTTTTCATTCGAGCAGGTTCAGGAGCAGGCCATGTCTTTAACGACGGTTTCAGGGCGCATGGAACGTATTAGCGTGTCAGAGTTGCTACCACGGTCGCAGCCACTAGTAGTGATTGATTATGCGCATACACCGGATGCACTTGAGCATGTACTGATGGCATTGCGTGGACATGGTGATGGAAAGCTTGTGTGTGTTTTTGGTTGTGGTGGTGACCGTGACAAGGGGAAGCGGCCACTGATGGGGGCTGTCGCAGAAAAATATTCAGACCAGGTTATATTGACGGATGACAATCCTAGAACAGAATCGTCGCAAAAGATTATTGAGGATGTGCTTTCGGGTATCAATGATAGTTCATCTGTAATCGTTGAGCAGGACCGGGCAAAGGCAATTACGCGGGCAATTCAGAATGCACATCAAGATGATGTTGTATTGGTTGCCGGTAAAGGACATGAAGAGTACCAGCTGAAAGGTGATAGAAAAATACCTTTTAGTGATCATGATGAAGTCAGGCGCTGTCTGGAGGTATCTGCCTCATGATCGAGATGGGGTTATCAGAAGCAGCAGCCATGATAAATGCAAAGCATATTGGAGATGATGCATTCTTTTCCAGTGTCAGCACAGATACGCGTAGCTTGAAGAAGAATGATTTATTTGTTGCTTTAAGTGGTGACAGGTATGACGGACATAATTATGTGAAACAGGCAAAAGATCTTGGCGCAGTGGCCGCAATGGTCAGCCGGGAAATGCAGGAAATGCTGCCTGTATTACTTGTGCCTGATACCCGTGAAGGGTTGGGACAGCTTGCATCTGTATGGAGAGATCGACTGGAGCTTTCTCTTGTCGCTATTACCGGGAGCAATGGTAAAACCACAGTTAAGGAAAT
>DAOWEP010000143.1 GCA_030638455.1 Gammaproteobacteria bacterium | reverse complement strand
ATAGCCCCGCGCAATACAAATAGTGCTGAGCGTAAAAAGAGAGGGGCAAGTGCCAGACCAACCAGAATATCAGGCCAGCCCGAATGGGTAAGCCATACTCCGGCGGCGGCAATCAGCACCGATACATTTGCGATTATGTCATTGCGAGAACACAACCAGACTGAACTCATATTGATATCGTCGGTTCGATGTCGCCAGAGTAAAATAAAACAAATGCTGTTTGCACTGAACGCCAGCAGGCCAATGGCACCCATGGTCTCAAATACCGGAAGCTGAGGATAAATGATTTTGTAAATGGCCTGCCCAAGAACGAAAACACCAAAGACCGCCATGATGCCGCCTTTGAGCAGGGCGGCATGGGCCTTCATTCTTGCTTCACGAGCGACCACGTAAATACTGAAGCCGTACACCAGGGTATCGCCAAGCATATCCAGCGAATCTGCCACCAGCGACACAGAGCCACTGATGAGCCCCGCTGTGAGTTCTACTATGAACATGACCGCGTTAATACCCAGCACGATTTTAAGCACCGAGCTTTGACGCTTACGCAGCGCTTCAGTCTCACAAGCTTTGTCGTTGCAACAATCAGTCATGGTCTAGCCTTGAGAATACACTATCAATGGGGTCAGATTGCTTCAGTGCCTTATCAGCTCAGACCAGTTCGGCCCATCTGCAAATGTCTTCCTGGTATCGTAAGCGATGCGATGAGTGCCGTGGCAGCGTGCGCAAGCCAGTACGGCCAGTGTGCCCAGCTCTCGCCCCTGATCTTTGAGTGTGCCGGTTTTCAGGCTTTGCTCCAGACTGGTCATGGTTTTGTTAATGGTGTCACCGGGGTAGACCCTGATATCTTTTTTATGACAACTTGAACAGGTTTTACCTAGCGCGTTAATGCCTTTCTTTAGATCCGCTAATGACGATAGCGCGATATCCTGCATGCCATCTTCAGATGCAATTTTAATCTGGTTTACCTGTTGGGTAAGTTCTTTCATGTGCTTCTTATATGGTATCGATGGGCTGATCTCCATTGAGGAAAAATCAGGGGCGCGGTACAGGGTAGCGGTGATAGATCGGTAATCTGTGTGACAGGATTCGCAGCTTTCATTTAAGTCATCGAGCGCATGAGATACATCTTTATAGCGATGGTTTCTGGCACTCTCCTGTAAACGTGCCATGGCCTTTTTGTCCAGTTTTCTCTTCCACTCAGGAACCATCTTGCCTATTTTCAGGTAATGCTCGCTTAATCGGGTTACCCATTTCTCCAGATGTTTTGCGTCCTTGCTATTGAAGGAAAGGTTTTTAGAAGAAAGATTATCGGAATAAAGCCGTACTGCCTGCATTTCGCGTCGCAGGTTAAACATATTGTGTAACCATACCTGCCGCTCATTTTCCGGCTTATACCACTGCGCTAATGATGCAGGCGGGCTTTTTATAACGGCTACCTGGTCTTTGTGGATGTAGACAATGCCGCCAATAATCGCAATAAGCAGGCACTGAAGGATAATAAAGTGAGGCCATCGCATGAGGGTTACTTGTCGCCTTTATCGTATAGAGCAATAAGTGAGATCAGGTCACAATTGTTTCTGATATTAGCCAAAATTGAAATCTATGCCTTTCATCTAATATTGAGAGCTAACAGTATGTTATATGGTCCTGCGGCAGCGTATAACAATATTTATTCTTCAATAACAATATCAGTAACCTTATGATTACCATGATATTCTCATTTTACAGGGCTGTACATAAATATCTGCATATGCGAACCCGTTAGCATGGGTTTTTCGGGGGTATATGCTAATGTATAAAGCATGAAAATCTTTTTACATGTCCTTCTGTTGATGTTGGTTGCCTTTCAGGCAAATGCCCAGGAGCAGATACAACAGGTTAAGCGCGTAGCCGTGCAAGCATTGTTTACCGGCAAGGCGATGGTAAGCATAGATGGTCAACGTCGTGTGCTTTCCGTCGGGAAGCCAAGCCCGGAAGGTGTGGTGTTGATTTCGGCTAACAGCGATGGGGCCGTACTTGAGGTGAATGGCAAACAAAGTGCCTATCCGTTAGGGAGTGAAGTAGGCACCAACTTTTCACCGGTTACCGAAATGGTTGAGCAGATATTTCCTGACACCATGGGTATGTACACTACCGTTGGCAGTATAAACGGATTGACGGTCAAGTTTCTTGTGGATACGGGCGCCACCCTGATCGCCATGAATGAATACCAGGCTAAACGTCTGGGGATAGATTTCCGTTTAAGAGGTAAATTAACACAAGTTGCCACAGCCTCTGATATTAAGAGGGCCTATCAGGTAAAACTGAATACAGTGAAGTTAGGCAAGATAACGCTGCGGAATGTGGATGCCGTTGTGATGGAAGGTACTCAGCCAAACCCGGCCTTGTTGGG
Source organism: Gammaproteobacteria bacterium (assembly GCA_030638455.1). Lineage (GTDB taxonomy): Bacteria > Pseudomonadota > Gammaproteobacteria > DAOWEP01 > DAOWEP01 > DAOWEP01. The sequence continues at coordinate 3,338 of DAOWEP010000143.1, read as the reverse complement.
GATGAGCTTCCTTGGTCGCCTGAAGATGGGAAATAATGGCGCTGCTATGGTGTTGACGCATAGACCTTAAGGTGGCTCTCTGAATTTTCGTGTAAAAAATCCTGACACTCTTTTTTAGATGTTTAAGCAGGTGTGCTTGCAGAAATAAGGCTGTATCAGGCCTGAGGCGCTACCCTATCTATTTGATATTCTTCAATAATACTTCCCTCCCATAATACGTCTTCATCACGTTCAATTTTCTGCCCCGGCTTGCTGATCGAAATCAAACCTTTTTGGTGTCAATATATTTTACAGGTTGACCCCAATATTATGTTCTGGCAGACGAGTATTATCCATAAATACAATGGGTTATCTTTATTGGTACAATAATTGCTTAATTTTTATAGGTGATTAGGTGAGTTCGTTTCAAGGTATCTAACCCTTGTCCAAAACCAGGGATAATTAGAGTGGTTGGTTAATGCGATTATTCCCGTGTTTATCGACCAAAATGATTAGAGAAATGACAATGAAGATAAAAATAAAAACTGTTCTGCAGTCCATCATGATCATGCTGGTTTGCTTTCAGGTAAGTGCGTCTATACAGGAAGTGTCCGTTCAGGCGCTATTTTTAGACAAGGCCATGGTCAGTATCGATGGCCAGAGTCACTTGCTTGTTGCCGGCCAGTCAAGCCCGGAGGGAGTTATCCTGGTATCCGCCACCAGCAATGGGGCGGTGCTAAGGATAAATGGTAAGCAAGCTAGTTACCCCTTAAGCAATGAAGTGGGAACCAGCTTTTCAGCAGATACAGAGGTTGTCGAACAATTGTTTTCTGACGAAATGGGCATGTATTCGACGGTAGGTAATATAAATGACCAGCCGGTAGATTTTGTAGTGGACACTGGTGCATCCCTTATTGCAATGAGTGGACAGGAAGCCAGACGTTTGGGAATTGATTTTCGGTTGACGGGCAGGCCTGGGCAGGTTCTTACTGCTTCCGGTATTGCAAAGGCGTATCAGGTAAAACTGAAGACAGTGAAGCTTGGTGATATTGTGCTGAGAAATATTGATGCAGTCGTGATGGATGGGTCTCAGCCTTCTTCTATATTATTAGGAATGAGCTTTCTTCGTAAAGTGAAGATGGAAAGTAATGGTAAGGTTATGGAGCTTAGGCTACTTCCGTGAGAGCTTTGTACGAATGTCTTTTCTCTCAATACGGCGTTAAAAATCAGCTCAAAATACTCATTTACTACGTGTAAACTGCGCTTTCTCGCTGATTTTTGCCTTGTCTTGAAAGAAAATCCAAATCGTACAAAGTTCTCAGCTATGATTTATAAGAAATAGCGTGGACAGAAAATTGTTATTGAGCCTTTTTGTCGTGTTCAATCAGGGCGTAGGCCGAGTGATTGTGGATAGATTCAAAGTTCTCGGATTCCACAGTATATGCGCAGACACGCTCATCGTCATTTAGTCGCACGGCAACATCACGTACCATGTCTTCTACAAATTTCGGGTTATCATAGGCGCGTTCAGTCACGTGTTTTTCATCAGGCCTTTTTAACAGACCATACAGCTCACATGAAGCCTCTTCCTCAACCAGGTCAATAATCTCTTCTATCCAGATAAAACCACAGGTACGCGCGCTTACGGTGACATGTGAACGCTGGTTATGTGCGCCATAGTCAGATATTTTCTTGGAACAGGGACACAGGCTGGTAACCGGGACGACCACTTTTATATGGACATTGACTTCCCCGTTAATAATTTCTCCAATCAGGGTTACATCGTAATCCAGTAAGCTTTCTACTTTGGATACCGGGGCGGCCTTGGTTACAAAATAGGGGAAGTTCATTTCTATATGGCCGGAACCCGCTTCCAGTTTTTCTGTCATCTCTGACAGCATGTCCTTGAAGGAATGAACCGTTATCTCACGTTCATGGTGGTTAAGAATCTCTACAAACCGGGACATGTGTGTGCCCTTGAAGTTATGCGGCAGGTCAACATACATGTTGAAGGTTGCAATGGTATGTTGCTCGCCTTCAGAGCGGTCTTTAATTCGTACAGGGTGGCGGATATCCTTTATGCCTACCTTGTTAATGGCAATCTGTCTGGTGTCCGCACGGTTTTGTACGTCCTCGATTTCACTTGTCTTATTAGACATGATTATGCATCCTCACTATAACGCACACAGGCGCGCTCTGTTTCCCACATGGTAACTGCACTGACAGAGACATGAGGACCATTCAATAAAGTCGTCAACTCACGATAAAAATAGGCAGCCAGGTTTTCAGCAGTAGGGTTTATTTCATCAAACGGTTTAATATCATTCAGGTAGCGATGATCCAGTCTTTCTGCAACTTCACGGGTCGCTTTTTTGATTTTCTTGAAATCAATACCCATGCCGACATCATCGAGTTTTGTAGCGGTTACTTCCACCTCTACCTTCCAGTTATGTCCGTGCATACGGCTACAGTCACCGGGATAATCACGGAGTGTATGGGCAGAGGCAAAATCAGTTACGATTTTCAGACAATGATGGGAAGACATATTAAGAACCTGACTAAATTTCTAGGATATTAATTGAGTGCGTTTTGGTTTGCAATCCTGGGGCTGGTGATTATTGATGGCATGTATTATCCCATCGCTATCCAGGCCGCACTGATGAAGGAGATCTTCTACTTCACCATGCTGAATAAACTTGTCCGGCAGCCCCAGATGCAAGACTGGAGTATTTATACGGTGCCTGGCAAGAAGTTCGCCTACGGCACTGCCTGCTCCGCCTGCTAGTGTATTTTCTTCTATAGTAACCAGTAAGTTATGGTTGGCTGCGAGTTTCAGGATCAGTTGTTCATCGAGTGGTTTTACAAACCGCATATTCGCTACCGTGGCCTGTAGTGACTCACCTGCCTGTAATGCCGGCGCGAGCATGCTGCCAAATGCGAGTAGGGCAACATCATTGCCTTCCAGTCGAATCTCCCCACGACCTTGCGGAATTGGCTCAAGATTCTTGACGACGGGTACTCCCGGGCCTTTGCCGCGAGGATAACGGATAGCGCTGGGCCCGTCATGCAGGAACCCGGTCGACAGCATTTGGCGGCATTCATTTTCATCGGAGGGCGCCATTATCATCATATTGGGAATACACCTCAGATAACTAAGGTCAAAACTCCCGGCATGGGTTGGACCATCCGGCCCGACGAGTCCGGCACGATCTATGGCAAATACGACAGGAAGATTTTGTAATGCCACATCATGGACCAGTTGATCGTAGGCGCGTTGCAGGAAGGTCGAATAGATAGCGACAACCGGTTTCAGGTTATCGCAAGCCAGGCCGGCCGCCAGTGTGACCGCATGTTGCTCT
>DAOWEP010000111.1 GCA_030638455.1 Gammaproteobacteria bacterium | reverse complement strand
GCAGTGCAGTTTCTGCAATCAGGTATATCAGTTTGATGCGGTTGATGCAGAAAGAATATTTGCCGCTGGTTTTTCACCGGATATACCGGAAACCAGACACTAGCTATAAAATTAATATCGGAGTTTATCTGTGTCAGGTCAACCGTTAAATATTAATAAATCAAAAACTCTTCGAGTTACTCTGAGTGGCCTTTCTCTCTTGATGATAGTAGCGCTTTCCGCTTGCTCGACCTCTCCACCTAAAAACATGAACGGCGGTTGTGAGATCTTCAGAGAGAAAGATGGCTGGTATAAAAGCGCCTATCGCTCTTATAAAAAATGGGGGGTGCCGGTGCATGTGCAGCTGGCCATTATCTATCAAGAATCTAAATTCACACACGACGCCAAGCCACCAAGGGGAACCCTGTTATGGGTAATACCGTGGTTCCGACAATCGTCCGCTTATGGTTATGCGCAAGTCAAGGATGCCACATGGAACTGGTATAAAACCAAAACCGGAAACCGCTGGGCAGACCGGGATGATTTTGAAGACGCAGTCGATTTTATTGGGTGGTATGGAAGCGTATCCAATAAGAGGTTGGGAATATCAAAGTGGGATGCCTACAGCCAGTACCTGGCCTACCACGAAGGGCATGGTGGTTATGAACGCAAGACCTATAACAAGAAACGATGGCTGGTTAAGGTTGCACGCAAGGTAGATGCACGTGCAAAAAACTACCGTGCCCAGCTTGCGCGGTGTGAGAAAAGTCTGGATAGGGGCTGGAGTTTGTGGCCTTTCTGAATAGTTTATCGGGCGCTTTCAGTCAATTTTCATAAATGATCGTATATCTGCTTCCACCCTGAAGCCGACCTTTGTGAATTTCCCATGGTAAGCAGCAAAACAGCGAAAGCTGACATTCAGCAAAGCACAAAAAACCCCGCACTATGGCGGGGTCAGTGAATGATGTACTTTATTCTTTTTATGTTTTCTTGCGTTTGGCTATGCCGATTAATCCGATCAATCCAGAGCCAAACAGCCAAACTGCTGCTGGTACGGGGACTGGGTTCACGCTTCCCTCTAGAAATAACGAATACTGCACACCCCCGAATCCGGAAACGTTACCATTTGGAACGGTTGCATAATAAACAAGCGAATAGGTATCCCCATCCTCACATGTATTTCCACAAGTCATTGTTGCTATGCCGTTTGTACCACCACTGTGAGCACCTGAGCCCATATCGATAGAGTCAATAGCATTCCAGGTAACATTCCATGCACTAAAATCTAACAGCACATTACCAGAGCCATCATCTGACAAGATTTTAATACCTCCGCTTCCCAGCAGAGTCTGATGCATACCTGTGTTGGCGAAGAAACTCCATGGATTATCAATACCGGGGGACTCAGAGCCGTTAGGTTGCATTGTATGACTCCCCGAAGCGGGTTGATCCTGTCCAAGGATGATTCCGTTGTTGCTTTCAATCCCCTCCTTTCCATTGCTCCGCATATCGAAATAGGAGCCTGAGCTGTAAGTGACTCCCCAATCGCAAGTTGGATAGATTCCAAAACCTCCCACACATTCTGGAACTCCTGCATTCATTGTGAGTGTCGCCCCATCAATAAGTGATGCATTAACAATATTCGAAACAGAAAGAACAGCAAACAGAAAGGTTGCTGCTAAATACTTGCGTATCTTCATTATTATTTCCCCCGGCACTTTATTAATTTTCCTTCAATTCTTTTAATTCATTACAAATTAAGCAAGAATTATGCCGATATGATTATTGATAGGGTAAACAGGCAGTTAAAAATATTAGATTTATTCTTGATTGGGACAGTGTAAAAAATCCTGACACTTTTTGAATTTGATATTGGGTTTTTTATCACCCATTTTGGGGGATGAGGACGGTTAGGAGGGTGGGCTTAATGGCTGCTTTTAGTATTGAGCAATAGTCCAGTGAAATTATGTGATAGGCCGCTTATGGCTATAAGCTGACCTGGACTTTGTTTTTATTTCGTGGGTATTCACTTTTCTAATAGTCCGCAAACCGGGCAGTCCGGATCTTTATTCAGTTTGATGGTACGCCATTCCATCGTCATGCCATCGAGGATTAACAGTTTGCCGCATAAACTCTCACCTAATCCGATCAATATTTTAATGGCTTCCATGGCTTGTACACTGCCTATGATGCCTACCAGTGGTGCCAGCACTCCGTTTTCGGTGCAGGTTTCATCCAGCTCACCTTCGTCCTTGTACAAACATCGGTAACACGGGCTGTCATCTAATTCTGGCCGAAACACGGCAACCTGCCCCTCGGTACGAATAGCCGCCCCGGAAACCAGTGGTGTTCGGTTTTGTACGCAAGCCGCATTTATTTTAAAGCGGGTGGCAAAGTTATCGGTGGCGTCCAGTATGATGTCCGCTTGTTGTACTTGTTGCGATAATGCGTTGTCATCCAGCCTCGTGCTGAATGTTGTAATGCTGATATCAGGATTTAATGCCAGCAAGGTGTCTTGCGCAGAATCTACCTTGCTTTTGCCTATATCATGTTGGGTATGCAGAATTTGCCTTTGCAGGTTGGAAAGTTCTACAGAATCATCATCCACCAGTGTCAGGTGTCCGACACCAGCGGATGCAAGGTACATGGCAATCGGAGAGCCAAGGCCACCAAGTCCGATGATTAATACCCTGGAATCCAGTAGTTTTTGCTGTCCCTCAATACCGACCTGCGGCAGCATGATCTGGCGGCTGTAACGAAGGAGTTGGTTATCGTTCATTAATCAATTATTAGTTATAACTACAGGTGGTTGCAACAACTTCTGTTGTTAGTGGGTAAAGGTGTTGATGAGTAAATGTAATGAGGGGGTTACAGGCTACAGATATTTACGCCAGTGTGTTGGGCGTTCGTCACGGCAGCCATGTTCACGTTGCTGATATTGGCTAATAAATACTTTCTGGGTATTGTTGTTGTCAGGTTCTACGCATCCCAGGTTATCTCTTTGTACATTTTCGGTGTAGTAATACAGAGCGCGCTTGAGCTTGACCATTAAGCTATTATCCAGATGGAAGCCAACCTCCTGTAACACGGTCTCTACTAATTCGAGTGAAATATGTCGGATGTCATAGCTTATATGCAGACAGAGATCATTTATCAAAACCATGCTATGTATTCCCGCAACATCGCTTAACAGGAGCATGGCGGTTTGCGCCTGGATAGAATCTGAGTGCAGATTACAGAAGTGGATCTCCCGGCGCTTGATCAGTTCTTCATTATCATCATGCATGTTTTTATCCTATCCCAGGGAGGATAATAATCAAGCGATTTATAGGTGCTTAATTAGAGCATGCTAATATCCTAATTAACTATAACTATTTGATAATTATAATTAATATGTATTATATCTATCCAGAAATGGTTATTGGCAAGAGGGTTTAGTCACAATAGCCTCGCCCCATGCAAATTCTCGGGGTGCCGGACAGATCATCATAGGCTTTCAGGTCTATGTAATGCTGTTGCTGCATCAGATTCAGAACAGCATCTCGTTGTTTGTATCCGTGTTCTAGTATCAGCCAGCCATCGGGCCTCAGATGTGTACGTGCCTGTTGAGTAATCAGCCGGATCGCATCCAGTCCATCTTTGCCGGATTCGAGTGCCTGTTGTGGTTCAAAGCGGACGTCGCCGATAGAAAGATGTTCGTCATTGGATTCGATATAGGGGGGATTGCTGACAATCATTTGATAGGTTTCCTTTATTAAAGCTTCACACCAGTTTCCTTGTCTGAATACTACATTCGATATTTTTTGTTGCTTCGCATTATATTGTGCAATCGCAAGGGCCTCTTGAGATGCATCTGTTGCAGTGATTATGCATTGGGGTCTTTCCCGTGCTATTGCAAGCGCGATGGCACCGCTGCCTGTGCCAAGGTCTGCAATCTGATATGAGGTGTTTTCCGGAATCAACGCCAGCGCCAATTCTACCAGTCGCTCGGTTTCCGGTCTTGGTATGAGTGTGTCCTTGCTGATATTCAGCATCATGGACCAGAATTCTCGTTGGCCCGTCAAGTGGGCGACGGGTTCGCCTGAAGCACGACGTTTCATTAATTGTTCAAATTGGTTTACTTCTGCTTCTGCCAGGGTGTTTTCTGGCCATGCATGTAAGTAGCTACGGTCTTTGTTTAATACAAAACTCAACAGTACTTCTGCATCCAGGTATGCGTTTTCAGTGCTGGTTGCAGATAAACGTTCCCGTGCTTCGGTGAGTGTGCTTTTAATGGAGTGGGACATGAACTATATAGAGCAGAATATCAGGGATAGATGCTTATTCTCCCAATTTGGCCAACTGATCCGCCTGATGTTCGTTGATTAAGGGATCGATGACCATATCCAGGGAGCCGGTCATGATTTCATCCAGTTTATACAATGTGAGGTTGACCCGGTGGTCCGTCATCCTGCCTTGCGGGAAGTTATAGGTTCTGATGCGTTCTGAACGGTCACCACTACCGACCTGTAGTCGGCGGTCTTCTGCCTGTTCAGACTGCTGTTTCTGTTGTTCAATATCCAGCATGCGTGCCTTTAGTAATGCCATGGCGCGTGCCCTGTTTTTATGTTGTGAGCGTTCGTCCTGACATTCAACCACGATACCGCTGGGTAGATGGGTAATACGGATTGCTGAATCTGTTTTGTTTACATGTTGCCCACCAGCGCCAGATGCGCGGAAAGTATCTACCTTTAGGTCGGCAGGGTTGATGTCTACATGGTCCACCTCTTCTACCTCTGGCAATACGGCCACGGTACAGGCTGAGGTGTGAATGCGGCCCTGTGATTCTGTTTCCGGCACGCGCTGTACACGGTGTACGCCGGATTCAAATTTCAACCGGGAATAGGCCCCGCGTCCCACTATTCGGGAGATGATTTCCTTGTAACCTCCGTGTTCACCGGTGCTTTCACTGATAATTTCAACCTGCCAGCCACGAATCTCTGCATAACGTGAATACATTCTAAACAGGTTGCCCGCGAACAGCGCGGCCTCGTCACCGCCTGTGCCTGCACGAACCTCGAGATAGATATTACTGTTGTCGTGCGGGTCTGTTGGTAACAGCAATTTTTGCAGGTTTAGTTCGAGCTCAACCTTACCTTCTTTCGCCTGGTTGATTTCATCTTCTGCCAGCTCGCGCATTTCAGGGTCATTTAGCATTTCCTGTGCGTTCTTCAGGCTTTGCAGTATTTCCCTGTATTCCTGAAAACTGGTAACCACCGGGCCGAGTTGTGAATATTCCTGTGACAGGCTTCTAAAGCGGTTCTGGTTATTTATCACTTCGGGGTCACCCAGCAGATTTCCTACTTCCTCGTAGTGCTCGGCAAGGTTCTCAAGTTTATTGTATATGGACTCTTTCATTCGTTAATTAAGATGGGTGTCAGGTTTTTAAGTTTTGTCCGATTTGTTCAGGCCATAAAGCTCACGCATGGCACGTATCAATTCCTTTCGTCCCTCTGAGCCTGCCAATTTTAGATTGGCGCTGGGGCTATGAATCAGTTTGTTGGTCAGAGTATTCGCCAGGAACTGCAAGACTTCTTCTGATGGCTTCCCTTGTTCCAGTTGTTGTCGTGCTTTTTGTAATACTTCATCACGACTGGCTTCTGCCTGCTGCCTGAATTCACGTATTGTTTGCACTGCATCCAGTGATTTCATCCAGGCAACGAAGTGCTTGACTTGCATGTCGATAATTTCTTCTGCCTGAATTGCGGCTTTCTCTCTGGATTTCAGGTTATCAGATATAACATTTTGCAAGTCATCTACCGTATACAGGTAAACGTCTTCAAGCTCACTTACATCAGTTTCTATGTCTCTGGGTACCGCAATATCTACCATAAACATCGGTTGATGTTTTCTGGATTTTAGCGCTTGCTGTACGTCTTGCTTGTTCAGTATTGGTTCCGGACTTGCAGTGGATGAGATAATGATATCTGCCCCCGCTAGATGAGAGGGTAATTCAGACAGAGCAATGGCGTATGCATCGAATTCCAGTGCCAGATCATGCGCATGTTCAATAGTGCGGTTGGCAATAATCATGCGTCCAATTTTGTTGTCATGCAAATGTCGTGCTGCCAGTTCTATGGTTTCTCCGGCGCCTATTAATAATGCGGTTTGTTCTTCCAGGTTGTCAAAGATCTGTTTGGAAAGACTAACTGCTGCAAAGGCCACTGAAACCGGGCTGGCTCCAATTTCTGTATCTGTTCGTACCTGCTTGGCTACTGAAAAGGTATGCTGGAATAGCCGATCCAACAGGGTGCCTAGAGTGCCTGTCTGGCTGGCCTGGTGGTAGGCATTTTTTAACTGGCCAAGTATTTGCGGTTCACCCAGTATCAAGGAATCGAGCCCCGTGGCTACTCGCAGGATATGCCGAATACTTTCCTGGCCAGGGTGGATATAAATATAATCCTGTAATTCTTCCTGACTAAGCTGATGATAGTCGGCCAGCCAGTTTGCGATACGATTATGTGTCTTCCCGGCCTGGGAGGTTTCCATTTCCGGATCCTGACAGCAATACAATTCTGTTCGGTTGCAGGTAGATAGGATAGCCACCTCGCCGATACCCGGTACTTTTCTGGCTTCATCCAGTGCGCTTGCAAGACGTTCAGGGGCAAACGCCACCCGTTCCCGTATTTCTACAGGTGCAGTCGTATGATTAATACCAAGAATAAACAAGGGCATCAGTGTGGGTTATTGTTGGATCCGGTCGCTCAAAAAAGTAGCTTGGTTCATTGTTATATAGATTGGTTTATAATGGTATATAGGCTCAAGGCTGTATAATCCTAGATTCCGCAGTTGACCGCTTAGGGTATATATTAACATGTTAATATATAACGTTTTATGGTTTTAGAGAGTTCACCCAATGAGTGGCCACTCTCGCACGTCCTGTGCTTTGTGGCATAAGTTCTTCCCTGCACCAAAGCCGCTACGACACGCATAGTATGTTTTTTATCGAGACTGGCCGCGTTGCGAATCGTCACAATAGGCTGGGCTATTCTTCCTCATTGCGCCTTGCCATTCACGATAAAAAACGCACTCTGCATGCCGTCCAACTGCGAATTCCAGGATAATCAGCCATGGCCGGGTAAATAATCACCGGCGAATAATATAATATAATGATATTGTATAGGAAATAGCCCAGCTACGCTGCTAACTATGTATTTGGATGAAGTAATTTATTGATGATAAAGAAAAACTTATTTTCAGGGGTACTGCTAGCCAATATCCTGCTAACAGCTTGTAGTCAGCATCATTTTCCCGTTACTGGCGATAATAATGATCGGTCAGGAACAGAGACGGAGTTTTCCCAGCGGGTTCCAGGTCCGGGGTTTGCAAAACCGGAAAATGGTTCCGGAGAGTTACTATATTATCTGATGGTGGCAGAAATTGCGGGTATGCGAGGGCAGATATCGGTTACAGCGCAGGCATATCAGAAAGCGATCGAGCTCTCTTCAGATTACCGTATTGCCCAAAGGGCAGTACAGGTGGCTATATTTGCCCGCGAGAATTCAATGGCGATCAATGCCGCTAAAAAATGGGTAGAACTACAGCCAGATAGTCGCGAAGCACAGCAATCACTCGCTTTATTATATGCACGTACAGGAAAACCTGAGCATGCGCTAGAGCAGTTTATCAAGCTGGTCGAATTGGCAATGGCCAAAGATACAGATGCCGGTAACCAGGAGTTATTGCGAATAGGGATGTTGCTGCAGCAGATTTTGCAGAGTTCTGTACAGAATAACCAGGCACCAATCCTGAAGGTGATGTCCCGGTTAGTTAAACATTTTAGTGGGAACCCAACTGCATTAGTTGCCTATAGCCGATTGCTTTTTCATGCAAAGGATTTTCAGCTTGCAGGTGACGCGGTGAAGGAGGCTTTAAAGCTTGATCCAGAACTTGATAGCGCAAATGTATTGCAGGCCAATGTTTTTATGGCTCAGGGACAGTCAGAGAAGGCATTGCCCATCATGGAAAAGATGATCTTATCTCATCCGAAAGAGAAAAATTATAGTATTGTTTATGCGCGTATGCTGGCTGAGGCTGGGAAATATGATCAGGCCAGGATTCAGTTTGACACATTACTAAGCAAGACTCCGAAGGATTCCGAAATACTCTATGCTTTGGCCTTGCTGTCAATGGAAACCCGTAACTATGATAAGGCAGAAGAATATTTACACAGGCTTCTGGAAACCGATAAAAAGCACGCTGAAGCTTATCTGTATCTTGGTAATATCGCTGACTCAAGAGGGCGATATGATAAAGCTATTGAGTGGTTTTCCCAGGTAAAGGATGGTTCGCGCGAAATAGAGGCGCATCTCAGGATCGCAATATTGCTGGGTAAGAAGGGCGATGTTGATGCCGCCCTTGCTTATTTAAAGAAATTTCAAAGTAAAGACGCCCTGTTGGCTGTCAGGTTGATCACTGTAAAAGTAGATATCCTGAATTCGGCTAAACGTTATCTGGAGGCAATGGAGGTTGCGAACAAGGGCCTTGAACAATACCCGGAAAATCTCACGCTCTATTATGTGCGTTCCTTGCTGGCAGACAGGTTAAACAGGCTGGAGTTGGCGGAACAGGATCTGAGGAAGGTGTTGGCGAAGGAACCCGATAACCCTAATGCACTAAATGCGCTTGGTTATATGCTTGCAGACAGAACGGATCGTTATCAGGAGGCGCTGGGATACGTGCGGCGCGCAATCGATCAGGCTCCTAACCAGCCGGCCTATATCGACAGTATGGGCTGGGTACATTACCGCCTTGGGAACTATGATGAGGCCCTGCGCTATCTAAAAAAGGCCTTTGAACTCGATCAGGACTCAGAAATTGCTGCTCATTTGGGTGAGGTATTATGGCAGGCGGGTGACCATGCTGAAGCAAGAGAAATATGGCAGCGCGCACAGAAAAAAGACCCTGATAACGAAACGCTTAATGATGTAATCAAACGCTTTACTCAATCATCCGAGTAACCTTATCTAACAGTCGTTCATAAAACAGTGAAATTTCCAATAATCTTGATCAGTTGCCTGTTATTGGCTGCTTGCAGTCAGGTGCAGGTCAGTGATGGGCAACGGGCAGAGAGCTGGCGGTATCGGCAGCAACAATTACGACAGATAGATAACTGGGTTGCTACTGGCCGGGTTGCCATTACTACCCGTGATGATGGCTGGAATGGGACATTGCACTGGAAGCAGTTTACAGAGGGGTATGAAATAAAGATTATCGCGCCTTTTGGCAAGGGCACCGTAATGTTAAAGGGTAATAGCGCTGGAGTGACGTTATATCCTGACGATGAACCACCTGAGTATTCGGATAATGCGACCAGCTTACTAGCCAAGCGACTGGGCTGGCATGTGCCCGTGGAAAGTTTGAGATACTGGATGTTGGGCTTGCCAGACCCCGATAGTAATCAGCGGGATTTTGTTATAGAGCTGGATGACAGTGGGCGTCTTTCTGGTTTGGTACAGTCGGGATGGCAGGTCAGGTTTCTGCGCTATCAACAGGTCAATGGTGATGAGCTTCCAGACAAGATTTTTCTCGAAAATGATAAGCTAAGTGTTCGGGTTGTTATACAAAACTGGAAACTGAGTATCTAACATGCCGGGTTCAGAGGAACGAGTACAACAGTTGTACGAACAGAGCTGGCCAGCACCGGCCAAGCTGAACCTTTTTTTACATATTATCGGCCAGCGAGAAGATGGCTATCATTTATTACAGACTGTATTTCAGTTTCTTGATTATGCCGATAATCTCCGTTTCGAAGGACGTCAGGATTCCCGGATTTTAAGGTCTGAAGGCCCACCGGAAGTAGATCCTGAGCATGACCTGGTGGTTCGTGCTGCCCGGCTTTTGCAATCGGAGACGGGTGCTCAACAAGGTGTAAATATTCAAATAGAGAAAAAACTGCCTATTGGAGGCGGGCTAGGTGGGGGTAGCTCAGATGCGGCCACCACGCTGGTAGCATTGAATATTCTCTGGCAGACAGGCTTAACAACAGGTCAGCTTGCCGAGCTTGGGTTGCAGATTGGTGCGGATGTGCCTGTTTTTATTCATGGTTTGGCATCCTGGGCTGAAGGTGTAGGCGAGCAATTGACGCCCGTAGAGCTGGATCAGCCGTGGTTTCTGGTGCTGATTCCACCCGTAACAGTATCAACCGCCAAGGTTTTTTCCGATTCAGAATTGACACGGAACACTCACCCCATCAAAATACCCGACTTCCTGGCAGGAGCAGGTAAAAACGACTGCGAATTGGTGGTTTGCCAACGATATCCAGAGGTTGCGGAGTTGTTAGAATGGCTGCGCCAATTTGGCGATGCGCGGATGACGGGAACGGGTGCTTGCATGTTTTTATCGTTTCCAAATGAAGCAGATGCACAAGCTGTAGCAGCCCAAATGCCGGAGCAATGGAGTGGCTTTGTAGCCAGGGGAATGAATCGATCGCCTTTATTAGAAATACTTGAGGGTTTGAGCTAACCAGACCCTGATGATCTAAACGTAGGATATACAGGGTGATCAGATTGACGTAAATAAGCAGTTTCTTGGGGCGTCGCCAAGCGGTAAGGCACAGGGTTTTGATCTCTGCATTCCCAGGTTCGAATCCTGGCGCCCCAGCCACATAGTTAGTTCGCTGTTACAAATGTGAAGGGATGTAACAGTACGTTAAGATAATAGTGATACCGAGGGTGACAGGATGAGAACCTTAAGGTTCGACAAAATTGCCGGGAGCAATTTTGAGTGGCCGAAGGCCGACCCGGGGGCGAAGCCCATGGATGGGTGGAGTAATCCTGGCGCCCCAGCCAAATAATGTGCTGTTGCTATAGAGTGAGTAGTTACAGTATGGGGATAATGTGACTAAAACATGCGACAGGATTCGAACCTCAGGTTCAATCCTTGCGCGAAGTACATGGATGTACGAGTGTCGCGAGAGGCCGACTGCATGGAGGCAGGAGGTACGACCACGCGGAAGTGGGAGGTAGAATCACGACAGGATCAGTGATCGAGAGTAACGCAGGACGCAGTTACCGAGGATGCCGGAAGCGACCCCCCAGCCAACTAGAATAGTTTGTTGTTGCTGGTGCATTAACAGGGTGACGATAAGCTTGAAGTTAGTGAAAGCAGTAAAGCTACTCGGGTAAGTAGACGTACATACTCAATATTAGAGGCAAACAATCGTGGTGGTCAGAGAAGACGAAAACGGTCCAGATCGTAGTATGCTGGTGTTTACAGGCAACGCTAACCCCAAGCTTGCAAAAGATATTGTGAACTACCTGAACATGGGGCTTGGTAAAGCTTCTGTTAGTCAGTTTAGTGATGGTGAAGCCATGGTGGAGATCATGGAGAATGTTCGTGGCAGGGATGTATTTGTTGTGCAACCAACCTGCGCACCAACAAACGACAACCTGATAGAAATTATTGTGATGATCGATGCCTTACGCAGGGCGTCAGCATATAGGATTACTGCTGTGATCCCGTATTTTGGATATGCACGGCAAGATCGGAGGCCACGCTCGGCGCGGGTACCCATTACTGCCAAGGTTGTGGCAGATATGATTTCCAGAAGTGGTGCTGACCGAGTATTAACAGTGGATCTACATGCTGACCAGATACAGGGGTTCTTTTCAATCCCGGTTGATAATGTGTATGCCTCACCAATCTTGTTGGGTGATATCTGGAGACGTAAGTATTCAGATTTAATGGTGGTTTCACCGGATGTGGGTGGTGTGGTTAGGGCGCGGGCATTGGCAAAGCAGTTGGATGATGCCGATCTGGCCATTATTGACAAGCGTCGGCCAGAACCAAATCACGCACAGGTAATGAATATTATTGGTGATGTAAAAGGCCGTACCTGCGTATTGATTGACGATCTGGTGGATACTGCGGGTACATTGTGTCTGGCAGCCAAGGCGTTGAAGGAACATGGTGCGAAGAAAGTGGTTGCGTACATCACACACCCAGTGTTGTCAGGCCCGGCGATTGATAATATCAACGGCTCGGAGCTGGATGAACTGGTCGTGACGGATACCATTCCGCTGAGTGAAAAAGCCGGTGCATGTAAAAAGATCAGGCAGCTGAGTATCGCGGAAATGTTGGCGGAGACCATGCGTCGTGTCTCGAATGAGGAGTCGGTCAGTTCTCTTTACATGGATTGATGCTGTTCCGAATAGATTAAGGTTTTTTGGCTGGTGCTACATAAGGCTGGTCGTTCACGTTTCTCTTGGTCGCGAGAGAGGCACAAAAAGTAAGCCGTCATTGAGGCGGCATGTAAAACAGGAGTAAAGTAATGCAAGATTCATTTGAAATTAACGCAACACTTCGAGCGGATATGGGGAAAGGTGCGAGCCGCCGCCTACGCCGTTTGGACAAAGTACCTGCAATTATCTATGGGGGAAAGAAAGATCCTCAGTCACTTATGCTTGAGCATAATGAAGTAATCCTGCATCTTGAGCATGAGTCTTTTTATTCTCATATTCTGGGTGTAAAGATTGATGGCAAGCTTGAAAAGGCAGTATTGCGTGATGTGCAACGTCACCCAAGTAAGCCCAGGGTTCTGCACCTTGATTTTATGCGTGTAAGCGAGACTGAAAAACTTCGTATGAATGTGCCGCTTCATTTTATGAATGGAGAAGATGCAATTGGTGTCAAGCAACAAGGCGGGGTGGTTTCTCACCTTTCAAGTGAAGTTGAAGTCAGTTGTCTCGCCAAAGACCTGCCTGAATATATTGAGGTGGACATGTCCAACCTGGAGTTGGGGCAGTCCATACATCTTTCAGAATTGAAGCTGCCTGCTGGTGTAGAGCTGGTTGAGCTTAGTCATGGTGAAGCACACGACCAGGCAATAGTAAATATTCATAAGGCGAAGAAGGTTGTTGAAGAAGAGCCTGTTGCCGGTGAAGTTGCCGCTCCTGAGGTTGGAGCCCCTGATACTGAAGGTGCTAAAGATGAAGGTGGCGAAGCTTCCTGATAACCCCTGATAAATGGTAATAGGGGTAATTCTTTTACTCCCCGTTTCAGCTTAGGAAAGTTCATTGATTAAGCTAATCATCGGATTGGGTAACCCTGGCTCTGAATACGAACAGACCCGGCATAATGCCGGGTTCTGGTTTGTGGACGAGCTGGCACGCCAATACCATTCTGAGTTTCGTAGTGAATCCAAATTTTCGGGTTTTGTGAGCAAGCCGAATGTTGCCGGGCAAGATGTCTGGTTGCTAAAGCCGAATACCTTCATGAATCTTAGTGGTCAGGCGGCCCAGGCAATAATGAATTTCTATAAGATTCCTGTTGAGGAAATTCTGGTGGTACATGATGAGCTTGACCTTGAACCGGGTATTGTAAGGCTCAAACAAGGTGGAGGGCATGGGGGTCATAATGGGTTGCGGGATCTGATCCAAAAGCTTGGTAGTAAGGAATTCAGACGTCTTCGAGTCGGTATTGGTCACCCCGGCAATAAACATCAGGTAACAGACTATGTCCTGAAGCGTGCGTCAAAAGAAGATATTCAAAAGATCGAAGAAGGGCTGGATAGTGCTCTGGGTATTGTCCCGCTGTTGTTGAAAGATGAATTTGAGAAGGCAATGAATGAACTACACTCCAAGTAAATCTAACCGGGAAAGATTTTGATATGGGATTTAAATGCGGAATTGTTGGCTTGCCCAATGTTGGTAAATCAACGCTATTCAATGCGCTGACCAGGGCAGGTATTCAGGCCGAGAACTATCCTTTTTGTACTATAGACCCAAATGTAGGGATCGTACCCGTACCTGATGCAAGGCAAGATCAGCTTGCAAAGATCGTGAATCCGGAAAGGGTGCTGCCTGCGACCATGGAATTTGTCGACATCGCCGGGCTTGTGGCAGGGGCATCCAAAGGTGAGGGGCTGGGCAATAAATTTCTTGCCAATATTCGTGAAACAGATGCCATAGCTCATGTGGTGCGTTGCTTCGAAGATGATGATGTCGTGCATGTTGCGGGTACAATAGACCCGGCTTCTGATATTGAAATCATAGATACAGAGCTTGCGCTGGCGGATATGGAAACCGTAGGTAAGGCACATATCCGTGCAGAAAAGGCATCACGCGCAGGTGATAAGGAAGCCATTGCCATGCGGGAATTGTTGGAGAAGATTCGTGCGCATCTGGATGAAGGCAAGCCCGTGCGCAGCATGGGGCTGGATAAAGACGAATTGAAAAAGATTTATGAAATACACCTGCTTACGGTTAAGCCGGTTATGTATATTGCCAATGTGGCCGAAGATGGCTTTGAAAATAATCCGTACCTGGATACCGTTCAGGAAATTGCAAAGGCAGAAGGTTCAATAGTGGTTCCAGTATGTGCGGCCATAGAGGCAGAAATTGCAGAGCTGGATGAAGATGACAAGGAGGAATTTCTGAAAGAGCTGGGACTGGAAGAACCAGGCCTGGATCGAGTTATTCATGCGGGTTATCGTTTGCTAGGACTGCAAACCTATTTCACAGCCGGAGTTAAAGAGGTACGTGCATGGACCGTTTCGGTAGGCGCAACCGCCCCCCAGGCTGCCGGTGTTATCCATACGGATTTTGAAAAGGGGTTTATCCGTGCCGAAGTCACCGGTTATGATGACTTCATTGAATATAACGGTGAGCATGGTGCAAAGGATGCAGGCAAGTGGCGGCTGGAAGGGAAGGAATATATCGTGCATGACGGGGATGTCATGCATTTCAGGTTTAATGTTTAAAATCAGTTAGTAACGTACTTTAAAGGGTAGTTTGTTGCTCGATGTGCCAGTAGTGTGCTGGACATAAAAGGACGAAATCACTACAATTTCGCCTCTTTTCATTATCCGGTTTTATGCTGGATCAGAATATGGCTATGTAGCTCAGTTGGTTAGAGCACAGCATTCATAATGCTGGGGTCGGTGGTTCAAGTCCACCCATAGCCACCATTTAATACTTAAATATCAACT
>DAOWEP010000098.1 GCA_030638455.1 Gammaproteobacteria bacterium | reverse complement strand
GAGTTGGCGGACTGAATGGCCAGCTCACGAACACGTTGTAGAATATTGCCATACTCACCCAGGGCACCTTCTGCCGTTTGTGAGAGTGAGATCGCGTCGTTGGCATTTCGAACCGCTTGATTCAAACCTCTAATCTGGGTAGTAAATCGTTCCGAAATAGCCAGTCCCGCAGCGTCATCTATTGCACTGTTAATTCGCAGACCGGATGAGAGTCGGGTCAGCGATACAGCCAATTGACTTTGTGAACTGTTCAGGATGCGTTGCGCATTTAGGGACGCAATATTGGAATTAATGATTTGAGCCATTAAATCTTCCTTATCCCTTTCATAATCAAAAGTTATGATAGGACCAGGTTGATATTTAGCGGAAATATCTTCTGAATATATAGAAAATATTAGCCACTCTCGTGTAGAGTATCGGCCAATTGATGATGACCGTTACATTTCTTTAGCCACTTTTTATTATTGCGAACTCATCTATGACCTTAAATTTATCAGGAATATAATATAAATCAACTATTTATATTATATGGTTAATGGCTGAAAAGTAAAAACTTGAGCCGAAAAGTAGCGGGATACCTGTTGAATGGGATAACTGATTATTTTGGGTTAAAGAGTTATGGAGGCATCTCTAACCAGCTACATTGGTTTAAGCAAGTATTGGAGCAGGACGAGATATCAGGAGAGCCTTTATCATCTTATGAAAGATGATAAAGGACAAACTTGATCCTGATCCTATTCAGAAGTGCAGGTGCGATTGCGTCCGAGTTGTTTTGCCTGGTACATGGCTTCATCTGCTCGGCTGAACAAGCTGATACCACTTTCATCTTTATTGAGCTTTGCAATGCCAAGGCTAACCGTTACCTTTACAGTGGATTTTCCATATGTGCATTCTTGCTTGCCAATCGAGAGACGGATACGTTCAGCAAGCAGTTGAGCACCTTCTGGTGAAGTATTGCTTAAAAGCACAACAAATTCTTCACCACCATATCGAAACATGATATCAGTACTACGAATGCATTTGGCTGCACAATTGGCTACGTCACGTAATACGCAGTCTCCCACCAGGTGGCCATGGGTATCGTTGATTTCCTTGAAATGGTCGATATCGATGACCATGAGCGCCAACGGACTCGAGTGCCGGTTTGCGATATCAACTTCACGCTTTAAGGTGGCATCAAAACTGGTTCTGTTATTGACCCCGGTAAGTGGGTCTTTCAGCGCGGTAATCAGTGCCTGATAATACATCAGGGCATTTCGTAGAGGATGTAGCAGGCTGGTGATCAGGTGCTCCAGTTGCTTGGTTTCCTTCGCGGAAAATTCAGCCTTATTGGTGCTGAAAGAAATTTCACCAAGGTTCTGGCCGGCGATTAGAAGCCGATAGCTGCAAGAATGTTGGCCCTTGTCTCCATGTAGAATCTGAAGATCAAGGTCTTTGTTCTGAAAGTGGATGCAGTCGTGTGGAACACTTTTCTGTACTTCGGTCGAAAACAACTCAATTAGCTTTTCTACATCAAGAGTGGTGTGCAAGATAGTTGCAAGTTCAAGCGCATGCGCAAGCTCCTTTTTAGCTGGAACTATGCTAGGTCTTTGTCCGTTCTTTGCTTCGCTTTTTATTTTTGTCGCTTTGCTCACCGCAATCTGCCTTGTATGCATCATATATGATGGAATCGTAATACCCGTATTAAACAACATATATATTACCTGAATTTATTGAACTACGTCACACTATGCTAGAAGCGTGCCACATTCATATTTCAGGCAATTCCCTAATAAAACAATATATTATAGAAATGATTAATCCGTCAAGTACTATCAAGTCAGAAAATTGACGGAAAAATATGCCATATTTGTAACAAACAGGCAATTCTGGTTGTCAAAATCAGTTATTTAGGGCTGGCTGGGCTAAAATCCCCGCTGATGGCATTTATTGACTGGGAGATTACAGAAAGAGATGAACAGTAAACAACCTTTGTATGTAGCTTTATTTTTCTCATTGTTCGTATTGTTTGCAGCGGCGGTGAAGGCAGCGCAACCAGGCACACTGGATAGTGGAATGGTGAATCCCGGCTACGAGGAAAAGCCGGACTGGTTCAAGCTGTCTTTTCTGGATATTCGGGAGGACGTGGAAGAGGCAACTGCAGAAGGAAAAAGAGTGCTGCTCTATTTCTACCAGGACGGCTGCCCGTATTGCGCAAAGCTGATCAGGGATAATTTTAGCCAGCGCGCCATTTCCGAAAAGACGCAAAAACATTTTGATGTAATCGCTATCAATATGTGGGGAGACAAGGAGGTTACGGATATCAATGGGAATGAAACCATAGAAAAAGAATTCGCGAAAAGCCTGCGGGTTATGTTTACGCCTACATTACTATTTCTGGACGAACAGGGTAAAATCGCATTGAGGGTAAATGGATACTATTTTCCGGAAAAATTCAGTGCTGCATTGGACTACGTAGCTCAAAAGATGGAAACAAAAACTGGTTTTGGTGCCTATTACAGGAGCAAGTCACCGGCGCCTGCAACGGGCAAGCTACATGCGGACCCTTCCTATCTCAAGTCACCCTATGATCTGACGAGCGCAGCTAGAAATAGTAAAAAGCATTTGCTGGTTTTGTTGGAACAAAAAAAGTGCAAGGCCTGTGATGAACTTCATCAGGATATTTTTCAGCGGAAGAGAACGAAGAGCAATCTGGAGAAGCTGGATGTAGTGTTGCTGAATGTACATAGCAGGGATACACTGATAACTCCGGACGGAAAGAAAAATAAAATTTATGAGTGGGTAAAGGAGCTTAACACCAAGTATGTGCCCAGCATGGTGTATTTTGATGCAAGTGGCAAAGAGGTGTTTCGTGCAGAGGCCTATCTAAAGGCCTTTCATGTGCAAGGTAGCATGTCATATGTATTCAGTGAGGCATATAAAACTCAGCCCAGTTTCCAGCGCTATTTGTCAGGTGTGGCCGATAAAATACAGGAGCAGGGGCAGGACCTGGATTTGATGGAGTAATAGGAAGTAATCTAATTATTTTTATGTCGGCGGTATCCTCCCGTGTCAGGGAATCCTTTTTGGCGGTTATTGGTTGAGCACGCTTCCTTCATGATATGCTGTTATCTGTTTGCTGAACCATATTATGTATTTACATTCAGGATGGATGAATGACATCTGTTATTAAATTCCTTGTTGAGCGTGGGCTCGTTGTTAACCTGGTTTCTATTTTCCTGTTCGCGGTAGGCCTGGTGGTGTCGGTCATGTTTTTGCAGATCGAGGCATTTCCTAACGTCAATCTCGACCTGATACAAATAAATACCGCTTATCCTGCTGCGTCTCCAAAAGAAATAGAACAGCTTGTCATCACTCCGATAGAGCAGGAGTTACGTGCGCTGAACGGGATAGACAAGATGATCTCTATGGCATTTCCTGGTTCTGGCCGCATAACACTCGAAGTAGATCCGAACGCAAACAACCGGGATCGACTGGCAAGTGAGGTGTCGTTGGCAGTTGACAGGGCAGATTTGCCGAATGACCTGCCAAACAGGCCCAGCGTAACCGAAGTCGATGGAAGTGTTTTTCCTGTAATTCGCCTGGCTGTGTCTGCACCAATGAATGAGCTGGAGCTAAAGCGGCTGGGTGATAGCTTAAAAGATGATCTTCTCACGATTAATGGTGTTGCCAGGGTGGTTATTCTGGGGAATAGAAAGGCGGAATACAGGGTTGTAGTAGACCAGAAAAAAATGGCAAGTGCCCGTATCGCGGTAGGTGAAATAGCGATTGCATTGCAAAAATGGAACTTGAACACGCCAGGTGGGGAAGTGGATACCGAAGAAGGCCAGAAGAGTGTTCGTATTGTGGGTCAGTTTTATGGGACGGAAGATGCAGGGAATCTGGTATTGCGTTCCAATTTTCGTGGTGATGTATTGCGGCTTAAGGATGTTGCCACCGTTACAGAATCGCTTGAAAAACCGGTAACCCTGCATGATGTTGGGGGCCGGCCGGGCTTGTCCATAATGGTATTGAAGAAAACAGGCGCAGATATCATCAAAACTGTCGATGCAGTAAAAAAATATATTGAGGTCGTTCCCACGCGCTATGGTGAGAATGTCCAGGTAAAAACTTTTCAGGATTTTTCACGTTTTGCGCGAATGCGCCTGGGTGTATTAACCAATAACGGCATGGTCGGTCTTGTGCTGGTGTTTGTGTCATTGTTGTTGTTCTTGCGGTTCTCGGTTGCCATGACTACCACATGGGGTCTGCCGATTATTTTTATGACCGGGCTTTTTGTCCTTTATCTATCTGGCGTCACGTTGAATCTGATTTCCATGATGGGTTTTATCATGGTGTTGGGGATGCTGGTCGATGACGCAATTATTATTGGTGAAAATATCACGCACCATATGGAAAAAGGTGTAGCGCCGGCAGCGGCTGCAGTTAAAGGGGCGGTGGAGTTAATAGGCCCGGTAACGACGACTATCATGACAACCGTAGCCGCGTTTCTACCCATGATGTTTATGTCCGGTATTATCGGTAAGTTTATTATTGCCATCCCGATCGTGGTAATCAGTTTATTGATATTATCCTGGCTCGAATCGTTCCTAATCTTGCCAAGCCACGTTGCCCATGTAACTAACCCGAACAAGCACCCGCCTGAACGTGCATGGCTGGTATGGCTGGAAGACACTTATGGTAAGGTGCTGGGTCTGGCTGTAAGGTTCCGTTGGCTTACGGTGCTGTTATCATTTGCCATGTTGGCAGGCTCAATTGTGCTTGCCAAGACCAGTATGTCATTCCAGTTGTTTCCGCCGGTGGGTGTTGAAGAATATATTGTGCGCGTTGTGGCTCCGGCAGGGACCAGCATTGACACTATGAGGGAAAACCTGCGAAAGATTGACAGGGATGTACGCGAGCACGTTGATGCAAAATATCTGGAAGCTACCTTGTTGCAAAGTGGTGATATTTCGGTTGATCAGGGTGATCCACTGACCCGGCGTGGGAGCCGGTATGGCCAGATACGTATCATCTATACACCTGCAGTTTCCAGGCCTGAGCATGATGCAGTGAAGGACATGCGGCAGTTGCTGGGAGTATTACCAGATAAATATCCTGATCTGGATATCTCGTCAACCGAGATCCGTCCTGGGCCACCCCTGGGCAGGGCACTGGAGGCGGAGATATCCAGTTTTGAATACAGGGCCAGTGAAAAGGCTGCGCACCAGTTAATTGATTATCTCAAGACCATACCGGGTGTTACGGCAGTAGATAGTGGCCTGGAGAAAGGCGATGACGAGGTGCATGTGATTCTGGATCGTAAAAAGGCCACCTATGCTCGGATAAACCTTGACGATGCTGCACGTCATATCAGGGCGGCCACGGGCGGCCTTGTGGTATCCACTATACGCCGCGGGACAGAAGAAATAGATGTAACCATACGTTATCCAGATAAAGGGACTGGAGAACTTGAGCAGCTCAGGAATATTCTGATTACCAATAACAGGGACGGCGTTGTCCCTTTGCATACAATCGCCCGGTTTGAGCAACGTGATGGCTTTACCACAATACGACACAAGGATGCTGTTCTTGTTGTGAATGTTGTAGCAGATATTGATGTAAGAAAAATAACCAGCATTGAGCTTAACAGGCTGGTAAGCGAAAACGAGAAGGATTGGATGGAGGGTGTGCAGGATAAGGTGACCGTGCAATATGGTGGGGAAGAGGAAAAGAACCGGGAATCTTTCCAGAGCCTTATCATTGCATTTGGCTTTGCCCTGATAGCGATCTTTTTTATTTTGGCCATCCAGTTTAACAATATGAGTTACCCGTTAATTGTGATGCTCGCCATACCTTTTGGTGCTATCGGCATTATCATCAGTTTTTATCTGCACGACTTGTTCTGGAAACCCATGCCACTGTCATTCTTCTCAAGCCTTGGCATGATTGCGCTCACGGGTGTTGTGGTTAATAGTTCTCTGATCTTGCTGGTATTTATTCAGCGGGCACGCAAGACAGGAATGGAAATGCATGAGGCCATCATCCAGGCGGGACGAAGGCGCTTGCGAGCTGTGTTACTGACGGCAACTACAACGGTAGTGGGTTTGTTGCCAACCGCCTACGGCTGGGGAGGCCTTGACCCGTTCGTATCGCCTATGGCCTTGTCACTTTCGTGGGGTTTGATGTTTGCCACGGCGGTAACACTGATCACCATACCGGCTGCATTGGCGGTCGGGTATGATGTGAAGGTGGTTGCCAGGAAACTATTCCGTAAAAAATAATCCCCAAGTAGCAGTTCCTACACACTATTTTCTGATTTCCTGCTATCTTTCTTTATGTTTCGAGCGACTGTTTTCTAAGGATTCAGGCGGATAATCTATGTTTTAGGCAGACTTACTGCCAATCAGGCCAGGTTTATGAGTATATTTCTGAAATAAAACTTCAATAAACGTTAAGTTTTTCATTCAGATCCAGCGTTTTTTTGGTATGATGCGCCCCCGATTTAACGGATTCTATTTATCGGATTAAAGGGTGACCACAGCTATCTTCTTGTCTTGAGACGCAAGATACGTAGAAGCGTTTATGCTCGCCTTAAGTTAATCAATTGATTATTAAGGGAAAATGCTTGGCTGCTTGGGGCGCCAGCAGTACATGTACAAGAGATTTTTATAAACTAACCAAGAGTTGAAACCATGACAGAGCTAAGTAACTATCGAAATATTGGCATTTTTGCCCATGTGGATGCGGGTAAAACCACGACTACCGAGCGTATCCTGAAGCTAACAGGCAAGATCCATAAGATCGGTGAAGTGCATGATGGTGCCGCGACCACTGACTTTATGGATCAGGAGCAGGAGCGTGGTATTACCATTCAGTCTGCGGCGACTACCTGTGTATGGGACGACCATCAGCTGAATATTATCGATACTCCTGGACACGTTGATTTCACGATTGAGGTATATCGTTCCTTGAAGGTTCTGGATGGTGGTGTAGGTGTGTTCTGTGCATCCGGCGGTGTAGAACCCCAGTCTGAAACCAACTGGCGCTATGCAAATGATTCAAAGGTTGCCCGTATTATATTTGTAAACAAGCTTGACCGGATTGGTGCAGATTTTTACCGTGTGGTTAAGCAGGTAAAAGATGTACTAGCTGCAAACCCACTGGTTATGGTTTTGCCAATTGGAATAGAAGACGGTGTGAAAGGTGTGGTTGACCTGCTAACCCGTAAGGCATGGGTATGGGATGACTCTGGTGATCCGACAAAGTACACCATTGAAGATGTGCCTGATGACATGAAGGATAAAGTAGAGGAATACCGTGAAGCATTGATCGAGACTGCGGTTGAGCAGGACGATGATCTCATGGAAAAATACCTGGATGGTGTAGAACCTGCTATTGAAGACCTCAAGCGTTGTATTCGTAAAGGTACGATCGCACTGGATTTCTTTCCTACCTATTGTGGCTCTGCCTTTAAGAACAAGGGCATACAGTTGGTACTGGATGCAGTAGTGGATTATCTGCCATGTCCGACAGATGTACCGCCACAGCCTGAAGTGGATATGGAAGGCGAAGAAACGGGTGAATTTGCTATCGTTGACCCGGATGGTCCTGTACGCGCACTAGCGTTCAAAATTATGGATGACCGTTTTGGTGCCCTGACCTTTGTTCGTATTTACTCTGGCACCGTCAACAAGGGCGACACCCTTGTGAATACCTTTACGGGTAAGAATGAACGTATCGGCCGTATGGTGCTCATGCACGCAGATGACCGTGAAGAAATCAGTAGCTGTAAGGCAGGAGACATTGTTGCATTTGTTGGCCTGAAAAATGTTCAGACAGGTCATACACTGGCAGATGTTAAAAACCCCGCCACACTGGAACCCATGGTGTTTCCTGATCCGGTTATCTCAATTGCTATTCATCCAAAAGATAAGGGTGGTTCGGAAAAAATGGGTATTGCACTCGGTAAGATGATTGCTGAAGACCCGTCTTTCCGAGTTGAAACCGACGAAGATTCAGGCGAAACCATCCTTAAGGGTATGGGTGAGCTACATCTTGACATCAAGATCGATATCCTCAGGCGTACCCATGGTGTAGACGTTACAGTAGGTAAGCCGCAGGTAGCGTACCGTGAAACGATTACACAGACGGTAGAAGATTCCTACACTCATAAGAAACAGTCTGGTGGTTCTGGTCAGTTTGGTAAGATCGATTACATTATTGAGCCGGGTGAACAGGGTAGTGGTTTTGAATTTGAATCGAAGGTTACCGGTGGTAATGTTCCACGTGAATTCTGGCCTGCGGTCAAGAAGGGCTTTGAAGTATGTATGGATAAAGGTGTATTGGCTGGTTTCCCGCTGCTGGATGTGAAGGTTATATTGATGGATGGCGCGTACCATGCGGTTGACTCTTCAGCGATTGCCTTCGAGCTTGCAGCTAAGGCTGCGTATCGTAGAACGATTCCAAAGGCTGGCCCTCAATTGCTAGAGCCAATCATGAAGGTAGACGTATTTACACCGGAGGATCACGTAGGTGATGTAATTGGCGACCTGAATCGCCGTCGTGGAATGATCAAGTCACAGGAAGCGGGTCCGACAACTGTTCGTATTAAGGCGGACGTGGCGCTAAGCGAAATGTTTGGTTACATTGGTGATCTGCGTACTATGACATCAGGTCGTGGTCAGTTCTCTATGGAGTTCTCACACTACGCACCTTGTCCGAAGAATGTTGCTGAGGACGTGATCAAGGAAGTTAAAGAGCGCGAAGCGGCTAAATAGTCTTTTATAAAATCTAATCTGTTAGCCGGGCTTTTCCTGTGGGACAGGGGAGGCTCGGCTAATATAGATTTCCAGCTCTTCTGTCTTTAGTAGTCCGTATTTAAAAATCTTCTGCTGTAAATGTTTTTCCTGTAATGCCTTTGCTGTCTGGTCCTGCCAGATATAGAAAGCCCGACATAACACTTTCAGGTGTTGGGACTTCTTCAGGTTTCTCGCCCGGATAGATATTAGCACGCAGCTTTGTACGGAGAGGACCAGGGTCAAGGTAATTTGCACGTACTGTAGTATTTTCTTCAAGTTCGTCAGCAAGAATTCTCATAAACCCTTTTAGGGCGACTTTGGATACACCATAAGCGCCCCAGTAGGCACGCGTTTTATTGTCG
>DAOWEP010000203.1 GCA_030638455.1 Gammaproteobacteria bacterium | reverse complement strand
TTACCGTTTGATCCGGTATTGATCACCAGCGTTTTACCACCGCTATTGGATACCTCTATAGGTTCTGGTACAGCATCGTGTGTGTGGCCACCCATAATTGCATCAATCCCTGAAACACGGCTGGCCATCTTCAGATCTACATCGATCCCATTATGCGAGAGCACAATAACGGCCTGGGCACCATTTTCACGTGCATCATCAACCGTTTCCTGCATTTTGTCATCGCGAATACCAAAGGACCAATCGGGAACCATATACCTTGGGTTGGCAATAGGAGTATATGGGAAGGCCTGCCCAATAATAGCGACAGGAATACCATTGATTACTTTTATTACGTAGGGTTTGAAAATATCCTCTTCAAACTCATTGTCGACAACATTTTGCGCGACGAAATCAATATTGTCCTTAAAGTCGTTTTCGATAATCTCTTTAACGCGGTCTGCGCCAAAGGTAAATTCCCAGTGGCCGGTCATCACATCGACACCCAGCAGTTTTTGCGCGTCCACCATGTCCTGTGCATTCGTCCAGACTCCGGTACCGGAGCCGCCACCCCACGTATCTCCTCCATCCAGTAACAGGGAGCCAGGCCGTTGGGCGCGAACTTTCTTCACCAAGGTTGACAGATGTGCAAATCCGCCAACCTTGCCAAACTTTCTCGCTGCGTCTGCAAAATTTAGATAAGTAAAGGCATGTGCATTAGCGGAGCCTGCCGGGATGCCGTATTTCTTTAGTAGAGCATTGCCAACTACATGCGGAGGTTTGCCAACTGCAGCACCAATGCCAAGGTTAATATTGGGTTCACGGAAATAGATTGGCAGTAATTGCGCGTGGCAATCTGTGTAATGCAATAATGATACATTACCAAATGGCGGAAGTTCATATGGATCAGCCGGTGCTTTTTGTACGCTAACCCCGGAAGACTTTTTGCTCTTTGGGGTATCTGCGTCACAGGCGTTTAGACTAAAACCTGATGCTGATGCAATGGATAATAATTGCAGGAATTCTCTGCGGGAAATATTCATATCGATTTACACCTTTTTAGGTCAATGAATCTAACCTGTTGGTTTGCAGGTAGATATATTCCATTAGACTTAATTGTAAAAGCCTGGCCTTTTTAAGGGCCAGGCTTTTCGTTGTAAAGAACTTAACGTAAGCGTTACTGTCGTAACCCAGGGGAGTTAACCAAGAGACCATTGCTCATATAGGCATGGAAATACTCCAGTGCATTATATTCAGCCTTCTGTGCCTTGAATGGCTTTGCACGAACCTGTTTGTTACAACCACCATATCGACGCTGGATAGTGCCCAGACCAGCTGTAGGCCCGGATTTACCTTTGGCCCATTTTTTGCGCCAGACAGGAAAGTGGGTTACATGACCCAGCGCAGGGCTTAAGAGGTTTGCTCTGGCACTTGAGCCTGCACCAAATACGTGACAGTCTGCGCATGAGAAGTTCAGTTGACCACGCTTGGCATAGAAATGGCTCTTGCCGCGCTCGTAAATCTTGAGTGCGCGTGGGTCATTAGGGATTTTAACGTTGATGCGTTTGCCATTAGAAGTGGACGCCATGTAGGCAGAAATGGCTGCGATCTTGCCTTTTTTCCAGCCCAATTTCTTTTCGCCATTACTCTTTCTGCAAGCATTAATGGCGCCTTCCAGGGTTACGATTTTTCCTGTTTTGGAATTAAAGCGTGGATAGTTTTGTCTAATACCAATGCCGTTATTTTCAAAACAGCTGGCATATGTTTTTCCGTTCTTGAATGGCTTATTAAACAGGCTCTTTCCATATGGAGCGGCATCTTCGTATGGAGGGGCAAAGTCTTCAAATTCCTTCCATGCTGCGCGGCGCTCGGCATCCAGGGCATATATACCATTGATGTAATCATCTTGTGCTACATTCGGGAATTTGTTTTTAAAATAAGCCCGGAACGCTGTAAGGTCATCACTGGGTGATGCCATTCCTGTTGCCGGGATTCCAATGATGAAACTCAACGTGGTTATTATTAATAGAAGTTTTTTCATCTGTTCGCTCCAGTGATTCTGTATGCAATATTCATTATTTGACTGCGACATCATGGGAGTCGCTTTTGCCTTTATTATCTACCCAGCTGAGTTTTACCTTATCCCCTACTTTGGCACCTTTAAACTTGAAGGATATATACGGATTTGCTGAGACCGCAGGACCCCAGTCGGCATTAAGTATCTTTTTGCCATTATGCTCTGCCACTAAATCCTGGATGTAATGAGCAGGAACTTTTTTCCCTGTTTTTTTGTTTTTACGCATACCTGTTTCCATTGGGTGGGTAATCAATGCTTTTACCGTTGTGACATCCCCTTTCAGATTGGCGCGTACTTTCCACTTTTTAGCCATGTTCTGTTTCCTCTCTTTTTAGCTTTAGTCGTACAATCAATAATTCAGATTATAAAATACGGTGTTTCTGCCGCTTAACCGCCACACCCACCAATGGTTACCTTGACCTCTTTGCCTGCGCTATAGAGTGTGCCGCCTGATTTGACTACAGCAATAATGCTTGAGGTTTTGCGTACCTTAACGCGGGTTTTTATAAATGGTATCGTCCCGGGTGCGAGGTTAAAGTTTGCTGCTAGTGGGCTGTCATTCTTTTCAACCAATATGCTAATAGAAGAAACATTCTTGAGATTGGTATCTACAGAGACATTAACTACGGCACCATTTTCTGCTATGGCTGGCGTTTTAATGTTGATGTCACTGCTGCCTGTTAAAGAAGAGCTGCCCAGGAGTGAATTTACAGCATCATTTACACTTTTAGCTGAAAATGCTGATTTTGGCCATGCAGCTAAAACAGTTTGAGGTGTTAATATGCCTGCACTCGCGGCCAGACTAACAGCGCCAGCTGCAAGCGTGCCTTTTAAGATTTTTCTGCGTCTAATATTAATCACAGGTAGTTCTCCTAAAAATTTACATTAAAGAGGATTTTCTTTCTATTGCAATGGCTTTCAATTGCAATAGCATTACTGTTACTACTTATAGGGTGTATATATATTCTGTAATCTTATTAATATCAGATTCAGATAATATCTTATGACGACCGAATGGTGGCATCATCGTATTAGGATTACTTCTTGTTGAATCCCAGATCTGTGCGCGCATTTTGGCTTTATCAGGGAAACGTGCCTTCATGGAAATCAAAGGTGGCCCTATATTACCTGCAAGTTTGCCGCCTTTGATTGCATGACATGCAAGGCAGTTACCTTTTTTTCTGTTAAATGCGAGCTTTTTACCATCCTCTACAGCGCTGGCTGCAACTACTGATGTTGCTGGTGCAAGTGTAAGGCATCCCAGTAGTATTACTGCTGATGTGGCTGTGGAAATTAACTTGGCGGTTTTCCGCATGATTTTCTCCTCGAGCATCATGATGAACGTAATAATCAGGTTATAAATTCCTGAAACAATTTAGCTGTATTATTTATTGTAGCTTTTGTTATAACACTTATATTGTAATTATTACTGATAGTCTAAGTGGTTACATGGCCATTACAACGAACTATTTTAAACAAGTCAACCAGTTTAGATCAGTTAAATTATGTGGGGGTGATTCCTGTATTCAGGTTTCTGGTGTAATGCATGGAAAATACTAAAAAGAGAAATATTTTGGAATAAATTCGGGGTGTCTTACGTCTGAAGGTTATAACTCTACTATTAGTGCGGGTGAGTTAGGATGGTGCTAACAAAAACTGTTTCTAGTTAATCCTTAAGTTTTTGTTTTTTAAGTTGTTGTATGCGCGCTTCAATTTTGGATGCCTGATAGTAATCAAGATCCTTGATTAAGGTGGCCTGTCGCAATTGTTCAATGGCGGTGTCGGTTTGCCCATTCATATAATAATATTCAGCAAGATGTTCTCTCATTTCCGCAGGAAACCCTGCTTTTTCTGCTACCCGGGCATATAGTTTATGCATGTTTGGGTCTTTCTTTTGGTGCTTGAAA
This sequence comes from Gammaproteobacteria bacterium, assembly GCA_030638455.1. Taxonomy (GTDB): domain Bacteria; phylum Pseudomonadota; class Gammaproteobacteria; order DAOWEP01; family DAOWEP01; genus DAOWEP01. The sequence continues at coordinate 7,546 of DAOWEP010000203.1, read as the reverse complement.
TAGGACAGTAAGTACTTGCGGGCTTTTTTCATTTGGCCAGCTTCTATCAGGTTATTAACATAATAAATACTAAGAGAATGGTTATATGGATATTCTTGCAGTGCCTTCTCATAGATCAATAGCGCCTGCCTGGTTTCGCCATGCATCATTTCGCTTCTGGCGTTAGCGAGAATATATGCGATTCGGTGTGGGTCTTTTTGTATTAGTGGTTGTAACGTCTTTTTTGCCTTTTGGTGCTGGCCGGATTCCAGAAAGATCAGCACCAGGCCATATTGTTCAGCATCTGCATTCAGGTAGCTACCGGATTTAAGATTGGCAGTAAATGTTTTCTCAAGCGTCGAAGAATTTTTCTCGGCAAGTACCTGTAGTCTTGTTTTGATTAGATAGTAATTCAGGTTTTCAGCTACACGGTCAACCTTGTACTGTCTTGCGCGGTTTCTTGAGTCCGCTATCCTGGAAATAGATACCGGGTGCGTACTCAGGAACTCAGGTAATTGTGGGCCATATAGTCTTGCTGCTTTTTCCATACGTTCAAAAAAGACGGCCATGCTTTCCGGGTCATACCCCGAGCTTGCTAATGCCTGAATGCCTATCCGATCAGCTTCTTCCTCATTTCCTCTGGTGAAATTAATCTGCATCTGTGCGTTTGCCGCCATGCCTGTGGTTATGGCGGCCTTGGCCAAATCACTATTGTTTTGTCCAAGTAGTATCGCTGCCAATATTGCAGCTGCGGTAGTCCAGCTCTGTTTTCTGGCCGCGTCAAAGGTGCGAGCCATATGTCTTTGTGTAATATGTGCAATTTCATGGGCCAGTACCGCAGCCAGCTCACTTTCTGAATGTGCCGCCTGAATCAGTCCCGCATTTACCCCTATAAAACCGCCGGGCGCTGCGAAGGCATTCAGGGTGGAATCCGCAATGACGAAAAAGGTGAACTTCTGATCCTGGTGATCGCTGTTTGCCACCAGCCTGTATCCGAGTGTATCGATATAGTCCTGAATGATTGGGTCCTCTATCACCAGATTTTTCTGGCGTAGCCATCGCATCAGGTTTTCCCCCAACTGGCGTTCTTCTTCAGGCGTTATGATGGAACCTGATGGGTCGCCAATATTAGGCAGGTCGATCTCATTGCTATGGGATAACTGAGGTAGTAGGTTCAGAAACAGGGCAAAAACAAATATTACTTGATATTGATGGGGCAGGAGGCTTTTCACCCACTGATTATAGCTAGCACGTGAATTGAGACATTTACTTAATAATGAAGTAGTTAACAAATTCTTATATCTTCTGGTTAGTATCATTAAATAGTAAGACATTATTTATGCCCAAAGTTTCAAAATGCTTGAAGTTAGAAATCATTTTAATATATTGATTATATTCAAATTGGTAAAAAATAGAAGATCATGTATTATTACTTAATAATATACTTATATACTATGAAATCTTCAGGAGTAACTTGAATGACTAATATACAGGAAATTGATGTACAAACACTGGCAGGTTGGCAGGGTACGAAAAAAGAGATCAGGTTGATCGATGTTCGTTCAGAATCTGAATTTGCACAGGGAATGATTCCGAAAGGGGAGAAAATGCCACTGCATATCTTACCTATAAGAGTTAATGAGATAGAGCAGGACACAGAGATAGTATTTTATTGTCGTACAGGCGCTCGTTCTGCCCAGGCTTGTGCATACCTGGCCTCCATGGGCTTCAGTAAGGTATATAACCTTAAGAGAGGTATTCTAGGTTGGGCGCAGCAGGGATTCCCTATCGCTTCACCAAATGATGCTGCAGCATAATAATTTATATTTATCATGTAGTTACCTGATATCCGGCGTATTATATAGACAGGGTAAGAAGGTATTCTTTTGGTTCAGGGCTGTATTTAGTGTTTGATTTGCGGCAGAGTCCTGCGGGGCAATTTGCTAGAGCTGACCACATCATCGACATTCTTAATGGTGTGTAACTTAATTGTGTACGACTTTTGTGTACGAAATGGTGCTAGATGAATTAGAATAGCAAAACTATTCATGACAGGCTTGCGTTTCTAAGGTAGTTGTCATATAAAGTTACGCCTAAATTATCAACATTCCTGACAGGCGAATGTTTGCCAGGATTTTCAAGGTTGCATACTATTGTAGTAAATAATGCAGCAAATAAATAAGTAAAGAGGAGTGAATAATGTCGAATTTTGATGAGGAACTGGATGCGAGTGGATTGAACTGCCCGTTGCCGATACTGCGTGCAAAAAAAGCACTTACAGCGATGACGGCTGGACAGATATTACATATTATTTCCACTGACCCTGGTTCAGTAAAGGATTTTGAGGCCTTTGCAAAGCAGACAGGTAATGAATTGCAGGAGTCGAAAGAAGAAGGTGGGAAATACCACTTTTTGATGAAGAAAAACTAGACTGCTTTTTGCGTTAGTTGAAGGGAATAGTGAAAGTTTGAGAAGCGATATATAAACTTTCTTCACATAGTAAGAATGGATAGAAATATCAGGTACAGAGAAACAATGCAGTTTAATATTTAGCCTATGTGTTTTATTTAGGCTCTCGTTAGATTGACAGTACACAAAAAGCCCTGCACAGGAGAGATCCAGTGCAGGGCTTTTTTTATTGCCTCATATTTGTGAGTAATAATTTTCTTAATACACTTTATGAAAGGTTTTATTTCTATTTAAAAAATATACTTTTTATTTTATATTGGATATAGGTAATTCATTACTTAAAGAAAGCTATTGAAAATAGATTTTTTATCAATTTTCAACATCTTTGTAGTAAAGAAAATCAGACAGCTGTCGATAGTGTAAATCAGAGAATTATATATCTGGGTATGTACTACAGTTATAAATAGTACATGAAGAGATAATCCATAACAAAACCGTTTAAAAGGCGGAGGAATAAAATTATGAATACAAGCATTTATAAAACAGGCTTTAAGAAAACAATATTGGCCACTGCATGTGTGGTGGCTTTATCAGTACCGTTTGCAGCTCAGGCAACCAATGGTTATTTTGCACATGGTTATGGTATCAAGGCCAAGGGTATGGCGGGTGCCGGTGTTGCGCTACCACAAGATACATTGGCGGCAGCGACTAATCCGGCAGGTATGGTGCATATGGGTAATCGTATGGATGTGGGACTGGAAATATTCCAACCGGATCGTTCTGCCTATACAGCATGGCCTATTGGAAACGAACGATGGGTAGAGGCCAATGAAGCTGGGCCATTCTTTATCCCGGAATTTGGTTATAACCGGGTGCTGAATGACAAAATGTCTGTTGGTGTTTCAGTATTTGGTAATGGTGGTATGAATACAGAGTATTCGGAAAGTGTTTTTGGTGGAGCTGGAGGGGCAAAATCAGGCGTGGATTTGGCGCAGTTGTTTATTGCACCCACGTTTTCCATGAAAATAGACGATCAGAATTCCGTGGGTATCTCTCTTAATCTTGCCTATCAGAAGTTCAAGGCATACGGGATAAGCATGTTCGCTGGGTTTACTCCGAGTGGGACTACTGCAAATTTGTCAGATCTTGATTACGATACATCAACGGGCGTTGGAGTACGTGTTGGCTGGCTGGGTAAATTTGACGGTGTTACCGTTGGCGCAACCTATCAATCCAGGACTCGTATGAGCAAGTTTGATAAATATTCAGAACTGTTTGCTGAGCAGGGTGATTTTGATATTCCGGCTAATTTTGCTGTAGGAGTATCATTTCAGGCAACACCAGAGACCACGGTTGCACTGGATGTTGAGCGTATTAACTACTCAGATGTTGCTGCTATAGCTAACCCAAATAATGGATGGCTAGGTGGTCAACTGGGTAATGACGATGGCCCTGGTTTTGGCTGGGAAGATATGACTATTGTGAAGTTAGGCATTACATATCAGTACAACAAGGATCTTGTGATGCGTGCAGGCTGGAACCACGGCGGCCAACCGATTCCTGAAGGAGAGACTCTCTTTAACGTGCTCGCGCCTGCTACCGTTGAGGATCATCTGACCCTTGGAGCTACCTGGACTCTTGCTGATGGTGCGGAATTGTCCGGTTACTATATGCATGCGTTTGAGGAGCAAGTGAATGGTGACTCACCAGGTGCAGGAGGTATGTCAGACCCTGGTCACAGTAATATAAAGATGAGTCAGAACGCGGTAGGTATTGCCTACGGTTGGGAGTTCTAGGTCATACAAAAATAGCTGTAGTTATATTTCTCAGCAGAAGAGAGGGTCATGGAAACATGGCCCTCTTTTTTATGTGCATGGATGCACTGTATGCCGCAGTGCCATGGATGGCAAGGAGCGGCGATGTCAATTAGAATGAGTTTTAGTTGAAGATGGTGTCTGCATTCAGTTCAAGCATTTTTGCGAATACCAGGCTCTTTTAGGTGGAAGGTAAATCAATACCGTAGGTATACTGAGGTATATTGGTAAAGATTTAATGCAAGGTTCTTTGGTTTTAAGACAATTCAAGTCGACACCACTTATGCCTTATGAGATAGTTACGGTTTGGAGATATGAATAACTGCTCAATATAGTAATTTCCGGATTCACACAGAAAAGATTAATAAAACAAGGCTTCTCTGGTCATGTATAGCTTGATCATGTATAGGCTGGGGTAGAAAAACTTGTGTATCTTGTCTTGTTTTATTGAAACTTTGATTTGAGAGAATCAGGTGAGATAAAAAATTTTGTTATATGAAGTTATTTTGATAGAAAAATGATTAATACCTGGAGGAGAAAGAAATGAAAGTTATGAAGAATAGTGCAGTAAGAAGTTTTCTGACTGCAGCATTGATGGCAGCTACGATGTTTGGTCTGTCAGCGGTACAGGCAGAGGTTTATCTTAAGCCGTTTATTAACTCAACGAATGCACCTGGTGATCTAAAGGCTACTCTTGCCAAGACAAAAAGTGCGTTAACGGGTGGGGGCTTTGAAATTGCAGGTGAATATTCCCCATGGGCAGGCGCACATGTAGTTGTGGTGACCAATGATTTTCTGAAACAGAATGCAGCCAAGTCTGAAATGGGTGGATTCGGTGCTATACAAAGAGTTTCAGTGGCAAAAGTAGGAGCTAACATTCAGGTTTCCTATACTAACCCTGTTTATATGGCCAATGTTTATCGTTTATCTAATGATCTATCTAGTATACGCGCACAGCTTAAAGGTGCATTAGGTGGTGCAGATAAAGAGTTTGGTTCAGAGAAGGGGATGACTGCAGACTATCTCAGTGAATATGAATATTCAGGTATGGAATTTGTAATGCCTGAATTTGATAAGGTCTATGAGCTTGGGGAATATGATAGCTATGAAGAAGCTATCAAAATGGTTGAAGAAGGCCTGGCTAAAAATCTGGGTGGAACCAGCAAGGTATACAGAATTGATGTACCTGGTAAAAAGGAAGCAGTATTTGGTGTTGCTCTTTCAGGTGGGTCTGCAGAAGACGATGTAGAGTGTTCAGGTGATGACTATATCCAACAAAGAGTGGATGGAGAAGAGCTTAAGGGTATTGCTCATTTTCCCTATGACGTAATGGTCATGGACAATGAAGTGATCTCATTGCACGTAAAATTCCGTATCGCACAGAGCTGGCCAGATTTGAGTATGGTCGCGGGTGACTATACGTTCTTTAAGATTATGTGTGCTCCACCTACTATTGAGGACGCATTCCTCGTGATGCTTGGAGAAGACTAATCCAGTAAACTGGATAACTTAGTACTATTAAATGCCCCATATAATTATGGGGCATTTTTTTTGCTGATTGGTTTTTTATTAATTAAAACCAATCAAAAAATCCTTAATATACAGGCAATTAAACTAAAGCCCTGCTCGAAAGCCAGACTATTTCTTTCTATCTATAATCTGCTGTAATCATTAGATTGTTTCTAATGTCTGATCACAGGCATTGCTAAAGTAATTTATTTTCAGGCCGATAAATAAACCAGTAATAGTCTCATTCTTTGTAAATATAATACGAAGATTTTATTGTAATACTGATTATTGTGAGAAAAACTCAAATGGCATTTCAGAACATACTCAATAGTTTAGGCAAACCAAGTATCCTCAGAAGGCTTTTAATTACCTTTGTACTGATGGGGTTCACCCTGGGAGCTTTGTTCCCGTTACTCACACACGGTTTTGTAGACTGGAAACCGGGTATGCAAGGATGGTTTTTTGTGGTGTGTGCTTTATTGGGTGTAACGTTGGGTATGGTTAGTTTTTGGCTGGTGAATAAGATCTTAATATCCAAATTACGTCAGATTTCTGTGGTTGCTGATGCGATTTGTAATAAAGATCTCTCCCAGAACTGTGATCTGCAAAGTGATGACCTTATCGGTAATATAGTAGCCAGCGTCAACCAGATGACTGAAAATTTGCGCGAAACTATTACTGAGATATCGGATTCAACAGCTCAATTATCAGAATCTTCTAATCGTTTGGCTATAGTGAGCGAAGAAACAGATCTGTGTCTGAAAAATCAGCAGAAACAGACTGAGCAAGTGGCTACAGCAATGAATGAAATGACGGCTACGGTTCAGGAAGTCTCTCGAAATGCAGAGCAAGCGGCTGCTGCTGCAAGCGAGGCAGACACAGAAGCAAAGGAAGGTGCATTAATCGCAACAGAGGCGATTAGCGGGGCGGATGTTCTGGTTTCAAAAGTTGAGCAGGTGGCTACAGTGCTGGATGGCTTGAGGGCAGATAGTGATAATATTGGTGTTGTACTGGATGTTATACGAGGGATTGCAGAGCAAACAAACCTGTTGGCTCTCAATGCGGCTATTGAAGCGGCTCGTGCAGGAGAGCAAGGACGAGGGTTTGCAGTGGTAGCCGATGAAGTGCGGACTCTCGCCAGCCGTACACAGCAATCTACCCAGGAAATTAATGACATGATCGAAGCCTTGCAAGGTAAGGCAAGCTCTGCCGTCGAGGCCATGGAAGAAGCCCGGAAATGTGCAGGCACTGGATCCGAACAGGTTGAAAAAGCTGCTGAGTCACTAGCTGGAATATCAGGTGCAGTGGGCACAGTAAATGCAATGAATAGCCAAATCGCTTCTGCTGCTGAGGAGCAACGTGCCGTTTCAGAGGAAATAAATGTCAATATCGTACAGATCAATGAATCAACAGAGCAGACGGCCGCTGGAGCTCAACAGACAGCTTCTGCCAGTGAACAACTGATTCAGTTGTCTTTACAGTTGAATAACATCCTGTGTGCATTTAAATTGTCATAGTGAGTACTCTGTCAAGCTAGTGCTCTGTAAGGCTGGTATTGAGGGAGTGCCAGTTACCAATCTCATTCACCACAATCTCATTCAATAGAGTAAAGGAATCGTCTCTTTTTTCGGGGATGGTTCTATCCATTCTTCCTGTCATGTTTCTTTTTCAGTGTGCTGCTAGTACTCCGTCAATATCACCTTGAAGGAGTACTAGTACTAGTTGAATGCCTGATCAATATGTAATGTAAGGGTATTCGAGCCATTGGTGGGTGTATGCTTTGGTCTGGTTAGAGTATGAGGCACATGGATGAAAGGATTGTAGCTATTATCGGA
>DAOWEP010000188.1 GCA_030638455.1 Gammaproteobacteria bacterium | reverse complement strand
TACGGGTCTTTCGGAATTTTCACGCAGGAAAAACGTGCCCAGGGGCGCTTCTATACGCAATATCTCCTTTTGCTTCATTTCATTGAAAATATAATCCGTATATTCACCGCCATCCACATGTCGGATATGTAACTCTATATATTCATCATCATGTGGTGCATTCGCGATAGAAAAACTACGCCGTATGTTATTTTCTTGCAGGATATCCAGATATTGGCCAGCAAAAAATTGTAGCCGATCATTCTCAGGTAGTTTCAAATACAATCTCATCACATCATGTGAAAGTTTATCCAGCCTGGCTACCTTGCAGCGCAATCGTCTTATATCTACTTCCTTAACGCCCTCGATTTCATGCGCCTCTATGGTCAAGTCAGATTTTAGTCTGGCCTGACAAAAAAGGGCCTTGTTTGATGATTTATCTTCATCTGACAAGCCACGTGGCTCTTCATCATAAAAATAATCACCCTCAACCACATGCCCAATACAGTCGCCACAAATACCACTACGGCAACCATAGGATAAGGAGATGCCATGGTGGAGCGCTGCATCCAATATGGTTTCGTCGTCTTCTACAGTGAACGTGTGCCCACTGGGTAATATCTTGACTAAATGACTCATTAAATCTCTGGAATCGATCGATTAAAAACAGGAAGTGTCTATAGAATCATTCTATTGTCGCTCATGAAGGCGACATTAAACACCCTATATTTGAAGGGCTATAACTCCTTTTCCAGAGAACTACCGTCCGGGTTTAAAGCCATTGCAATAAACCCGGGATAGCCACACAAAAAGTGAACTATGCTGGCATACTGCGCCTGCTGCTGATCCAGTCAATAAGCGGATCCCATTGGTCCAGGTCTGTATATACAGATGATGGCGCTAATTCAAAGATCCCCAAACCCTGGTCTGCGGCTCGAATATAATTCTGCGTATCACGCAACGAGGTAATAAACGGGATTTTCAAACTCTTCAGGAATTTTTCCAATGATTGATAAACCAGTGTATTTTCACGAACACGGTTAGCAATCACCGCGAGTTTTGTCTCTTTACGAGAAACCTTGCCCACCAACAACAGTTCATGGATAAAATGTACAGCTGCACGAATATCGATCGGTGATGGTAATACCGGTATCAAAATAGTCTGCGCACGTTTTACTATTGCGGTTAGTTCTTTGCCTCGAACACCTGCGGGTACATCCATTATTGTATAGTCTGTATCTGCGGGTGGGCGCTTTGAACTTTTCCAGGATTTGAGCCCCTTAATTTCCCAGCGATCTTCAGGTCTCGCTTCCAGCCACTCTGAAACAGAGCCTTGTGGGTCATGATCTTCCAAAACCACATTGGCCTCTTCTTCTACTGCAAAATAACTTGCCAGATTAGTGGCAATCGTGCTTTTTCCACAACCGCCTTTAGAATTCAATACCATTATTGTTCGCATGATTTCTCCCTTTATTTTTTCATTTGGTTTTTCATTTAACTTACTGGTAAAAAAATCCTGTGTATTCTATTCCCTTATGCACTTGTTAATCAACAAAACCTTTATTACTTAAATTTAATTTCTAATGATTGCCAAATTTCATCTACACGTTGTTTAACTTCTTCCGACATTTTTATTGGCCTGCCCCATTCTCTTTCAGTTTCACCTTTCCATTTGTTCGTTGCATCAAAACCCATTTTGGAGCCCAGACCAGATACTGGTGAAGCAAAATCAAGATAATCAATCGGCGTATTCTCTATGCATGTAGTATCTCTGGACGGATCCATACGTGTAGTCATCGCCCAGATCACATCTTTCCAGTCCCTTGCATTTACATCATCATCAACCACGATTACAAACTTTGTATACATAAACTGTCTTAAATATGACCATACCCCCATCATTACTCGTTTTGCGTGCCCTGGATATTGTTTTTTCATACTAACGACAGCAACGCGGTATGAACAACCTTCGGGTGGTAAATAAAAATCCACTATCTCCGGAAACTGCTTTTGCAATATAGGCACGAAAACCTCGTTCAACGCCAGCCCGAGGATTGCAGGCTCATCCGGTGGACGCCCGGTATAGGTACTATGGTAAATTGGATCATTACGGTGTGTAATACGCTCAATTGTAAAAACAGGAAAGCGATCAACCTCGTTATAATAACCGGTGTGGTCACCAAACGGACCTTCATCGGCCATATCGTCCGGGTAAATAAAACCTTCCAGGATAATCTCGGCAGTTGCAGGTACCTGCAAATCACTCCCTATACACTTCACAACTTCTGTTTTATCTCCGCGCAGCAATCCGGCAAACGCATATTCCGATAGCGCATCCGGTACAGGTGTAACTGCCGCAAGTGTAGTGGCTGGATCCGCACCTAATGCAACGGCTATTGGAAAGGGTTTGTCTGGATATTTTTCACGCCACTCCCTGTAATCCAGTGCGCCACCACGTTGCGCCAGCCAGCGCATGATGACCCTGTTTTTGCCAATTACCTGTTGCCTGTAAATTCCCAGGTTCTGGCGCTCTTTGTTAGGCCCCTTTGTAATCACCAGCGCCCAGGTAATCAGTGGCCCGGCATCTTCTGGCCAACATGTCTGGATTGGCCATTGTGAAAAATCGACTGCATCTCCTTCCAGAATATTTTCCTGGCAAACTGCCTTTTTCACTACCCTGGGTGCCATATTCAAGACCTGTTTAAATACGGGTAGCTTGTCCCAGGCATCCTTTAGCCCTTTTGGTGGCTCAGGTTCTTTCAGGTAGGCCAGTAATTTGCCTACTTCCCGCAATGCTTCGACAGAATCTTCTCCCATACCTAGCGCAACGCGATGAGCGGTACCAAACAGATTGCCCAATACCGGTGTATCAAAACCTTTCGGATTTTCAAACAACAGGGCAGGGCCACCCTGTTTCAATGTGCGGTCACAGATCTCAGTCATTTCCAGAAATGGATCAATTTCCACCTTGATCCGCTTGAGATCACCAAGTGATTCAAGCTGGTGGATGAACTCTCTCAGGTCCTTATATTTCATATAATGTGCCATCTATCTGCATGTTTTCAAAAAAACAGCATACCAATAGTTATTGCTGCAATATAGCTTCATAAACGAGCGCGCTGTTTCAAATGAACAAACTTATGAACTCAACAAAGCCCTTCGGGACATGATTAGATGCGATAGTTTATTGATCAACAGAAAATATTAATGGTTCTTATTAGTTTTTTAAATGAAATAAGCTTCCAACCTATAAGGCTATAATTTCCATGTGATTTCCTTTGACAGTAATTTTTATACGCCTATTAGTAAAGGGGTTGTGGGGGTAAAACTTCAAGCTTACACTGAGTTACGCATAGAATTAGTCTGGATGTAAATGCAATATCAAATGATAAAATTAAATGATAAGCACCCACCCCGGAAGCATTCTATCCCTTACACCACGTTATCGGCTCAATCACATGACTTTTGCATGTGATAAATAGTACAAATAAAAAATAATAACTATAGCTTTAATAAGTATTAGCCAAGCGTAGTGAAGATTACACGAAAAAAGTAGGAGCATTGCCCAATATAGGAATTATTGGCACCATTTAAGGAAACCACATCTGGATGTAGAGCATTCTGCTCATATAAATAAGTTGGGGGAGGTTAGTCGCAATACAAACCCTCTCCAGCTTTCATAAATGAATATTAGATGGAGGATTTATGAAGAGACGTGATTTTCTTAAGGCCGGCACCGCCGGTTCTGCCTTCGCACTATCAGGTTTAACCACACTTGTGCCGCGCCTTGCAATGGCGGCAACGGTAAATGTTAACCTGGTGGCAGAAGGCGCCTACAAAACTATGGCCGATGGTGTGTCATTATTTACCTGGCAATTCCGTGATACCGGTGGCACGGGGCCCGGTGCATTAACTTCAGGCCTGGTAGTGCAGGAAGGTGACAGCGTTAACGTCACCGTGACCAACAACGTGGATCGTAGCATCCGTTTCAGTATGGATGGTGTTTCGATGTCCACTACTAGTTCCGTTTCACCGGGAAGCTCGCGCACCTATAGCTTTACTGCACCGGCTGCGGGTACGTATATGTACACCGATAACCGCAATGGTGAAATTGGCCGTGCAATGGGTCTGGCAGGTCCCATGGTGGTGATGCCGGCCGATGGTTCCAGCCGTTTATATAATGGCGGCCCAAACTTTGATCGTCAGTACACGCTTGTGATGAGCGATTTTGATGACCGCCTGAATAGCGCGGTTGAAAATGGCCAGTCCTATAACATGGCCAACTACGAGCCCAATTACTACTTTGCAAATGGTCTGGCTTACCCAGACACTGCCTCCGACAGCGACACACTGATAACCATGGGTGTGGGTGAAGATGTAGCGATCCGGTTTGTAAATGCCGGGGCTATTACCTATCCAATGCATTTTCATGGCTATCATGTAAATGTCGCTACCCGTAACCGTTCGCCGGAAACCGCCGTGATTTCAAAAGACACGGTGCAGGTAGAGCGTGATGAATGTGTGGATATCATACTGCCAGTAGCGCAGTCTGGCATTTTCCCACTACACACGCACTATGTTCCTGGCGTTACCGCAAATGGCAACTATCCCAATGGCGGCTTGATACTCATGAGCGCGGCATAACGCCTGCGGCTTTTATTAATGAGTGACAAGTAACAACGGTTTAAAATCTGGAGGTAAGTAAAAAATGTTTAATATCCTAAAAGAACCTTTAATGATGCATCGGCGCGGCGGCGGAGGTGGTGGCACCACAACACCTCCTCCAACAACTGGCGGCGGACGCACCTTTAGCTATCTGACTGCTCCTACAAGCCTTACCGCTTCAATGAACAGCTCACTGACCATGGCAGATGGCGCCAGCCTCAGCACATGGGTCTTTAGTAATGGCGGTGGTTTTAATGGCGACCGTTCCGTACCCGGTCCTGTTGTTGAGGCGAATCAGGGACAAAATGTACAGGTGACCCTGAACATAGGCATGATGTCCTCACCCCATACCATCCACTTTCATGGCCTGGATGTGAATCAACAAAATGATGGTGTGCCGGCCACCTCATTTGAGGTAAGCGGTTCCTATACCTATAACTTCACTGCACCCCATGCGGGAACCTATATGTATCACTGCCATGTCGACACCCATCAGCATTTTGAGATGGGCATGTATGGCACGGTAATCATCCGTCCTTCAGACGGCAGCACCACTCGCGCATGGAACAATGGTCCAACGTTTGACAAGGAATACCTCTGGCATGCCATGACGTTCGATAGCACCTGGCACTCTGGGGGCGGTGGTATGGGCGGTATGGGTGGTATGGGCGGAGGCGCTGACCCATCAAGTCTGGTTCGTTATCGCCCGGACTACTTTACGATCAACGGTCGGGATGGGGCAAACGCACAGACCGATAGCACGGTTGCGATTTCAGCGGGCGCCGGCCAGAAAGTATTGATCCGGGTACAAGGTGTCGGCTACCAACCAGCGGTTGTACGACTGGGCGGACTGTCATTTGAGGTGATTGCATCGGATGGGCGTCCGTTGCCAAACCCGATCAATACCACAAGCCAGCTGGTATGTGCGGGTGAGCGTTATGACCTGTTGCTCACCATGCCAAGCTCAGGCCAATATACGGCGACCATGGATTACTATGATATCCGTAATTCCGGGGTATTAGGTACGGCAACTACTACGATCACAGTTGTTTAGTATCCAATATCTTTGTTAGCACCAACGAATGCCCCGCTTTCTCTTCGAGAGCGGGGCATTTCATTTAGACGATACCAGAAGCTACCGTTTTACAGATTAAATACTGCCAACACCGGTGCATGATCGGAAGGTCTTTCCAGTTTTCTTGGCTCTTTATCAATCCTGCTTTCAGAACACTGATCCGACATGGCATTACCCGCCAATACAAGATCAATACGCATACCACGATTTCTTCGGAACGCAGCAGCCCGATAATCCCACCAGCTATACAGTTTTTCTTCCTGTTCAAACAGACGAAAGGTGTCTTTTAGCCCCAGAGCCAACAGCTGTTGTAATGCATTGCGCTCAGGCTCGCTCACCAGAACCGAACCTTGCCATTCTTCCGGGTCATGCACATCTCGATCTTCCGGTGCAATGTTAAAATCACCCACGATTACCAGTTTTGGGTATTTCTTTACCTGCTTTTTTATATATGCATGTAGCTTATCCAGCCAGTCGAGTTTGTATGCGTATTTTTCACTGCCAACTTCCGAACCATTCGGAACATACAAATTGATAAACCGTATATCACCATAGGTCGCCCCCATAACTCGGCGTTGCGGATCATCCAGGCCGGGAATATCGGTAATTATATCCGCAGGCTCTACTTCTATTTTGCTAAGAACCGCGACGCCGTTATAGGTCTTCTGTCCGCTATAAATGACCTGATAACCTGCCTCATTAATTTCTTCAACAGGGAAGTTTTCATCAATAGTCTTGGTTTCTTGTAGCCCCAACAGATCTGGCTTTTCGTTTTCCAGCCAGTCCAGCACATGCGGCAGGCGTACCTTTAGTGAATTAACATTCCAGCTTGCGATTTTCATTTTATACGGCCACCAGTCCGCTATGTCGGAGCAGGGCATCTATCGTGGGCTCACGGCCACGAAATTCTATAAACAAGTCCATTGGGTCACGCGAACCCCCTTGCTCCAGGATGGCAGTCAGGAATTGCTTGCCGGTTTCACGATCAAAAATCCCTTTCTCTTCAAATGCCGAGAACGCATCCGCCGATAATACCTCCGCCCATTTATAACTGTAATAACCCGCAGCATACCCGCCGGCAAATATATGGGTAAAGCTGTGCGGAAAACGGTTGAAGGATGGTGGATGAATAACCGCAATCTGGTCCCTGACCTGTTGCAGGATTTCATCAATTCTTGCCCCCTGTTGAGGATCAAATTCACTATGTATTCGGAAATCAAATAGTGCGAACTCAAGCTGTCGTACCGTTTGCATGGCTGACTGGAAATTCCTGGCCGATTTCAGGCGCAGAAATAATTCATCCGGAAATTTTTGGCCCGTTTCATAATGCCCCGATATCAACTCCAGCGCATCCTTCTCCCAGCACCAGTTTTCCAGAAACTGGCTGGGCAATTCCACCGCATCCCAGGCCACACCACTGGTGCCCGCTACACTTATATAGTCAACCAGTGTAAGCATATGATGAAGCCCGTGCCCGAATTCATGAAACAGGGTTTCAACCTCTATATGTGTAAACAATGACGGCTTATCACCAACCGGTGGCGTGAAGTTGCAGGTCAGGTAGGCAACCGGTATCTGCACACCGTCGTTACTGCGCTTACGACTGATACAGTCGTCCATCCAGGCGCCACCGCGCTTGTTTTCCCGTGCATACAGATCAAGATAAAACTGTCCCCGCAAGGTATCTTCCCGGTCAACTATTTCGAAAAAACGTACATCCTTGTGCCAACCATCAATATCTTTTCGTTCAATAATTTTTATTCCGTATAATTTCTTTACAACTTCAAACATGCCTTCAACTACACGGTGCTCAGGAAAGTAAGGTTTTACTTCTTCCTGAGAAATATTGTGCCGTTCCTGGCGTAATTTCTCTGAATAATAGGCCACATCCCATGCCTCCAGCTCTTTTATCCCAAATGTCTCGTTAGCAAATTGTCTGAGCTCATCGAGCTCGTTCCTGGCGAGTGGTAAGGCATGTTCAGCTAACTGACGCAAGAATTTCATTACATGGCCTGGTGAAGGCGCCATTTTGGTTGCAAGTGAACGCTCTGCGTAGTTTGCATATCCCAGTAATTGTGCAACTTCATGGCGTAATGACAGTATCTGTTCCATCAATGGCGTGTTATTCCATTTACCTGCATTTGGACCCTGATCTGATGCGCGTGTTACATATGCCTCATATAGCTCCTGTCGTAATTCCCGGTTATCCGCATAGGTAATCGCCGGATAGTAGGATGGAAACTCCAGTGTGAAAATCCACCCCTCCTTCTTTTTTTGTTCAGCAGTCTGTCTTGCCAATGCAATGGACGAATCTGGCATACCTGATAATAAAGAGAGTTCAGTAACCTGTTTTTCCCAACCCTGTGTAGCATCCAGAACATTTTCACTGAATCTTGAGGTAAGCTCAGAGAGCTTCAGCATGATCTCCTTGTAACGTTTTTTGTCTTTCGGGTTAAGGGCGACACCCGTCAAACGAAAATCCCTTAATGTATTATCAATCACTTTCTTTTGCGCAGTATCCAGTTTTTCATATTCCGGCCCTTCCGCTACTTCAACACACGCCTTATATAGTTCCTCGTTTTGGCCCATCTCGGTAGCGTAGTCACTAAGCTTTGGCAGACAGGCGTTATATGCTTTTCTAAGTTCAGCACTGTTGACCACTGAGTTCATGTGAGAAACAGGCGACCAGACACGGCTTAACCTGTCGTCCAGTTCTTCAAGAGGACGCAAAAGATTTTCCCAGCAATAGGGTTTTCCTGTTTGCAGTATCTGCTCTATCTGTGAACGATTCTGCTCCAGAATATGATCAATGGCGGACTCCACATGCTCGGGTCTTATTTCTGAGAAAGGAGGAAGCTGCCCGGGGCTGACTATATAGTTCAATAATGGATTACACATGTTTCCTGAAATTTCATATGCATATTAAAACGATGGTGAATACTCTATCATGGCATATCACAACAAACCAATATGATTACTACAGGAAAACAGCTAACCCACTGTGCAAGCACAACCTAAACATTTCTATGAAGATTTAATCCCGGACACTATCTTGAATGCTGTGGAGAGCCTGGGCCTGTATACAGATGGTACCTTATTGGCTTTAAACAGCTACGAAAACCGCGTGTACCAGGTCGGCATAGAAGAAGACGCGCCCATTATCGTTAAATTTTACCGTGAAGGTCGCTGGGATGACGATACTATTCTGGAGGAGCACGCCTTTACCCTTGAGTTGGCCGAGCATGAAATACCCGTTGTCCCACCTGTTGTTGATAATAACGGCATAAGCTTGCATCGATATGAACAATTTCGTTTTGCCCTCTACCCAAGGCGAGGTGGTCATTGGCCAGACCTGGATGGTAGTGAAAATCGCAAATGGTTAGGCCGTTTTCTGGGAAGGATCCATGGCCTGGGTGCCAGCAAACCATTCAAGCATCGCCCGGAACTGACTATTGAGCGCCTTGGGGTAGAGTCCTGTCAGTATTTACTCGAAAACGGATTTATACCCGTAGATATCGAAGAGGCCTACAGCACTCTGACCCGTGATTTGCTGGAGCAAATTAAGACCATCTTCGGGCGTGCTGTGAATATTCGAACCATACGACTGCACGGCGACGTACATCCGGGCAATATTCTCTGGACCGATCAGGGGCCCCACTTTGTTGATTTTGATGATGCATGTACAGGTCCTGCCATCCAGGATTTATGGATGCTGCTTTCTGGTGACAGAAATGAAATGTCTGTGCAGATAAGCGATATCCTTGCTGGCTACACCTGCTTTAATGAATTTGATTCATCTGAATTGAACCTGATCGAAGCCCTACGAACCCTACGCCTGTTACATTATTCAGCATGGCTTGCAAGGCGATGGGATGATCCGGCCTTTCCCCACAACTTTCCATGGTTTAATACACACCGTTACTGGGAAGAACAAATACTTTCTCTACGTGAACAGGCCGCGTTACTGAATGAGCCGCCCCTTGTTTGGAAATAAAGAGCTGGAAGTAAAGAGTTGGAAATGATGATCTTGAAAATAACACCCGGCCCTGCAAAAAATGATAAAACCGTCTATAAATATAATATAAAAATTACGATACCATAAGGGTCTTTAAATGCGTTACGCCATTGTGATTAACCTGGACTATAACAGTTATCCTGAACAGGAATGTCTTAAAATCTGGACTTTGATCAGGAATCGTATGATTAATTCCGGCTTCCGTCTTGAAGGAAGATTGTTCACAGCAGAGATGTCTGAAGACGAGGCCTGTAAAGTATCAAGGGAAGTGATGGACAAAGTGAATAAGGATCCAGGATTTAAGCACGATGGTGACATTTTTAACTTTATTAAGGATTTTTATTGCTATAACCATTCACATACCGTTAATCTACTATTACCTCCAACAGAAAACATTAAACTGGAATAATTCCCAAGCCTTATTGCGGGATCTGCTTTCAGCCAAACATTACTGCAATGGAATCACTTACACCGGTACTGATGACTCTTGGGCTGCTGTTAGTAGCCGGGGTTATGCTGGGAATGGTATTCAGTCGCATCGGGTTACCGAGAGTTGCTGCGTATACCATCGTAGGTGTGATTTTCTCTCCATCCATGCTGGGTGGAATTATTGGCATCAAAATTACCGGATGGACAGAACCCGTAACTGAAGCGGCTCTAGCTATTGTTGCTTACTTGATAGGTGGTGAAATCCGTCTTGGCGACCTACGAACCAAAGGCTGGATGATTATAAGTGCCGCTACTGGGGGTGCGCTAGGTGCATCATTGCTGGTATTTGTGACGCTCTTCTTTTATCAGCCATCTGTAGAGGGTATACAAACTCTATCGTTGATATTCGCCTTTGCCGCCATTGCCACCAGTACCTCGCCCGGATCAACCATTGCTGTATTACACCAATACCGGGCAAAAGGACCCATGAGCAGTGGGCTACTGAGCATTACGGCCGTAGATGATGGCCTGGGAATACTCGTTATTGCATTAATGCTGAGTTTTACAGCAAGTATTCCACTTAGCCAGGGTGTAGAGATAGTCCTACTAGAAATTGTCGGGGGTGGGCTACTGGGTATTGCAGCGGGCAGCATGTTGGCCGGGATGGCGCGCGTTATCCGGATCGTTGATCTGTTATTGCCTTTAGAGCTCGGCGCTACCTTACTAGTCTATGGTCTGGCAGAACGTTGGCATTTTTCACCATTACTGGCTGCCATGTCGTTTGGCTTTGGTGCCCGCCTATTTGCAAAGGGTGGAGGGCGTCTTTTTGTTTCAACAGAACGGCTTGGAGATCTGATCTTTGTAGTGCTTTTTGCCATCGCCGGTGCACATTTCAACCTGGAGACCTTCGTTCAGTATCTTGATTTGATTGTTTTATACTTTTTAGCCAGGATGTTCGGGAAAATCCTTGGTACTACATTCGGTGCCTATGTTGCAAGAGCACCGAAACCAATCGTTAAATGGCTGGGTCTGGGAATGGTGCCACAGGCCGGTGTTGCCATTGGTTTTGCCTTACTCATATCACAATATCAGGCCTTTCAGGGTGTCTCACATATTATTATCAATGTTGTATTGGCAAGCACACTGATGGCAGAAATTATCGGTCCGATACTGACCCGTTATGCGCTTATTCGTACAGGTGAAATAACACCGCCTCAATAATGTGGGGGAGGGGTTTCTTCATGTGGCGATGCAATATTTGGGGTCGCCAGATCCTGTAACATGGATTTTACCTGTTCCAGTTCATTAGTCATTTGCTCAATCCGGGTCTGTTGCCTTAAAACCGTCTGCGTAAGCTCATCTATAGAGGCCTCCTGATGAGCATATCTTGTTTCAAGATCAATAATTCGTGATTCCATAATGTTACCTGTAGTGTCTGTCTATAAACGATTAATGTCGTATATAAATATCATAACGTGTGTTTTTTGTCTGAATCATCGTAAATGGCTCAAGACCCCCAATATTCGGTGCCTGCCTGGGACGCTTCACGACTACCCGCTTGACCGGGCTATTTAGTGCTGCATGCAATAATTCATCTGCATCTATATCGCTGCCGATTACACTTTTAAACAACCGCATTTCCTTTTTTACCAGTGCGCTTTTGGTGCGGCCCGGATACATTGGATCCATATATATAACATCTGGTAGTCGCTGTATATTCAGGTCCTTCAGGTATTGAATGGTATCCGCAAAAATTAGTTGCATCCGCTCACTGACAATTTTCTTTGTAGCGGGGTCAGTGGCGGCTCGCTGCAGCCCGTTTTCCAGTAATACATGAATTATCGGTGATCGTTCAATCAGGTCAACCCTGCAACCCAGACTGGCCAGCACAAAGGCATCTTTTCCCAGACCTGCTGTTGCGTCCAGCACCCTTGGGTTGACTCCACTCTTCATGCCGATGGCCCTGGCCAATGGCTGGTTTCTGCCGCCACCATATAACCGTCTGTGCCTTGCCGTACCCGCAACAAATTCTGCGGCAACCGGGCCGGGTGCACCTTTTCCTGCTTGTCTTAATTCCAGACGATAACCGGGTGATTCTGGGTACTCGGTTACGGAGATAATAATATCGCCATCTGCATTATCCATACTGCAGGATTT
Source organism: Gammaproteobacteria bacterium (assembly GCA_030638455.1). Taxonomy (GTDB): domain Bacteria; phylum Pseudomonadota; class Gammaproteobacteria; order DAOWEP01; family DAOWEP01; genus DAOWEP01. Next base: position 1,632 of record DAOWEP010000188.1, on the reverse strand, counting down.
ACTGTCTTTACACAGCTCTAACCCTGTTTGTTTTGCCAGTTCCAGTGCAGCCGGAACAAGATCATCCGTTTCCACTGCTATCTTTATGTCAGCCATTCGTTTTATGTCATTCATCAGTTACTATTGGCATTCACTATTCATCCAAAACTAACCATACTGCTAATAAATATGAACATTCGCGCCTTCAACAAAACCACTCCTAATCTGGCAGAAGGGGTCTATGTAGATGATACCGCACTGGTTATCGGAGATGTAAAAATTGGCCCTGACTCATCTGTCTGGCCCATGACCGTGATTCGTGGTGACGTACATTATATACGTATCGGCTCAGGTACTAACATTCAGGACCACTCGGTTCTGCATGTTTCACATGACAGTGAATTTGAACCCGGTGGCCACCCCCTGGAAATAGGCAATAATGTCACCATTGGCCACCAGACGGTACTGCATGGCTGCACCGTAGATGACAATTGCATGATAGGTATGGGTTCCATGGTGATGGATGGTGCTGTCATACAAAAAGAGGTGATTCTGGGTGCCGGTAGCCTGGTAACACCAAACAAGACGCTTGAAAGTGGATATTTGTGGATGGGAAGGCCAGCTAAAAAAGTCCGGGCACTTACAGCGCAGGAAAAAGAACAATTAGAATATTCTGCACGGCATTATATGAAACTGAAAAACGATTATCTGGAAAGTAATCGCTAATCTTCAGAATGAATCTATTTTCTTAGTACCTCAGTCACAGGCCCGGTCTCTGGCCTTACATTTCTCCAAAGATAAAAAGATTCTGCCGCCTGCTCGATTAACATGCCCAAACCGTCCACAGATTTTTCTGCGCCATGCTGGTCTCCCCACTTCACAAAAGCGGTGGGCTGGTCTGAATACATCATGTCATAGCAGCTACCACCGCGCTTTAATACCGAGTCTGGGAGTGGTGGTACTTCACCCTGCAGGCTGGCGGCTGTTCCATTGATGATCAGATCAAACTGCTGGCCCTGCAGTTCCTCAAAGCCAGATGACGTTACAGTGTCATCAGATGTAAAAAGCTCGGCAAGCTCATCCGCCTTTGAAACCGTACGGTTTGCGATCACAATTTTTTTCGGCTGTTGTTCTAACAAAGAACCGATAACACCACGAACCGCGCCGCCGGCACCCAAAACCAGAATATTCTTTCCCTGTAAATCTATCCCGTGGTTTTGCATCAGATCTCGTACCATGCCGGTGCCATCGGTATTGTCGCCATAACAACTGCCATCGTGTCTGAAAATAATGGTATTGACGGCACCTGCTAACTGGGCACGTTCGCTGCGCTCAGTAACGTATTCCCAGGCCGCCAGTTTAAATGGGATGGTTATATTGAGCCCCTTACCACCGTTTTGCTGAAATTCCTCTACGGCTGTATCAAACTCGTCTTCTGGCACCAGTATTGTCTGGTACTGCAATTCCTGCCCCGTTTGCTGAGCAAACAGGGTGTGGATCTTCGGTGACTTACTGTGGGCAATGGGATTACCCATCACTGCATATTGATCAACTGTCATGACGGGAAAGAATAACAGGAAACCAGACCTGGTACAGCGTCAGGTCGGATTTCCTGTTTTGTTGACATGAATCCAGTTTTTGAAAAACTGATCC
>DAOWEP010000167.1 GCA_030638455.1 Gammaproteobacteria bacterium | reverse complement strand
GGTGGCTAGTCATTTAATAATCGAAGGTGGTCATGCCGCTTTTGTCGATGTGGGCGTAACAGCAAGGGTGGAAGTACTTCTGGAAGTGCTGGAGTTGAAGGAGATACCCTTGGAGAATGTGGATTTTATCATGGTCACCCATGTGCACCTGGATCATGCCGGGGCGGCAGGCGCGCTGATGCAAAAATTTCCCAATGCCAGGCTGGTAGTGCATCCGAGTGGCGCACGTCACATGATAGACCCGACCAAATTGATAGCGGGGGCAACAGCCGTCTATGGAGAGGAAGAAATGAATCATACTTTTGGTGAAATTCTTCCTGTATCACCTGATCGCGTCATTGAGGCGCCTGATTTATTCAAGCTGTCCTTTCGGGGGCGTGAGTTTTTATTTCTGGATACCCCTGGGCATGCACGTCATCATTATTGTATGGTGGACCAGTGTAGTGAGAGTATTTTTTCCGGGGATACCTTTGGGCTTAGTTATCGGGAATTTGATACCCCGTCAGGGCCCTATATCTTCCCTACTACTACGCCAATACAATTTGACCCGGAGGCCCTGCAACATTCAATCAGAAGGATATCCGAACATCAGCCAAAGAGAATATTGCTAACCCATTTTGGGTGTATAGAATATTCGGACAATCTTGCAGCTTTATTACATCAGCATATTGACAGGTTTGTAGAGATTGCCAACAATTTTAAAGAAGAGGGTGAGCGTTATCAGAAGATAATAGATGCACTAACGATATGGCTGATCGAATCCCTCAGGATGCATGGTTGTGAATTATCTGAAGAAGAAATAATCGCACTAATGCAAATGGATATTGAGCTGAATGCGCAGGGCCTCGACTGTTGGCTTGATAAAGATTTATCTGATTAATAAGGACTCCATAGCATGGGAAAGACAAAAATATCACTTTACTGGCATGACTATGAGACATTCGGTACGGATCCTGTACGTGACCGTCCGGCCCAGTTTGCAGGTATCCGTACCGATGAAGAGCTGAATATTATTGGTGATCCGCTATCCATTTATTGCAAGCCAGCAGACGATGTGCTGCCCCAACCAGAGGCCTGCCTGGTTACCGGCATTACTCCTCAGGTTGCATTGGAGAAAGGCGAGATTGAGTCAGAATTTATTGCCCGGATACATGAGCAATTATCAGTGCCGGGCACTTGTGGCGTTGGTTATAACAGCGTGCGTTTTGATGACGAAGTTACGCGTAACACCCTGTACAGGAATTTTTATGATCCCTATGCGCGTGAATGGCAAAATAATAATTCTCGTTGGGACATCATTGATATGGTTCGTTTGACCTACGCCTTGCGTCCAGAAGGGATTGAATGGCCAACAAGGGAAGAGGGTAAGCCCAGCTTTCGTCTGGATCAGCTTACGATTGCAAATGGAATAGAGCACGAAGCTGCACATGATGCGATGTCGGATGTGTATGCCACTATCGAAATGGCAAAACTTATCAAGAGACTTCAACCCAGGCTTTACCAGTATGTGTTTGAGCACAGGTTTAAACGTATGGTGTCACAGCAGCTGAATATCAAGGAAATGAAACCCGTATTGCATGTGTCTGGTATGTATCCGGGTGAAGTTGGTTGCCTTGCCATGGTCGTACCTCTGATGCAACATCCAACCAATCAGAATGAAATCGCCGTCTATGACCTGCGCTATGACCCTGCGCCATTGCTGGAACTGGATGCCGAACAGATTCAGGAGCGTCTGTTTACGCCAACAAGTGAACTGCCTGAGGGTGTAGAACGGATGCCTTTAAAGACAGTGCGTATCAATAAATGCCCGGTTATTGTGCCCTTGAATACTATGGATGATCGGGCGGCAGAGAGGTTGAGCATCAGCGTTTCAGATTCTCAGGGTCATCTGGAAAAGATTAAACGAGCGATTGATGCGGGTCTGGATTTGGCGGGCAAGTTACGGCAAGTATTTAGTGATAGAGTTTATGACGAGATATCAGATCCAGACCTCAGTCTTTATAGCGGCGGGTTTTTCAGTAATGCCGACAGAAATACCATGCAACAATTACATTCGCTGACCCCCGAGGAGCTTGGGAAAAGCGCCCCAATCTTTGAAGACAGCCGCTTGCCAGAAATGTTGTTTCGTTATCGCGCCAGAAATTTTCCTCAGACGCTTTCATCGGATGAGCATGATCGTTGGGCGGAATATCGAAAGGAAAGGCTAACCCAGTCAGATGGCGGAGGTAGCCTGACGTTGGAAGAATATATGAAGCGAGTGAAGGAATTATTATCCCAGCCAGAATTGACGGAAAGAGATCAGTCAGTATTGAATGAATTGGTAGCCTATGGAAACCAGATGGAAAATTTGTTGGACTAAGTTATTACCTTAATTAAAGTGCCAGGTGCAATACATGAAACCCATTCGTATTTTTCGACATATTGAATGTGAAGGCCCGGCATACCTGGGTATCTTTCTTGAAAGAAACAATGTCCCCTATGAAATCATTTGTATAGATGAGGGGGTGGGGATCTCAGCCTGTCTGGACGATAGTTCTGCGTTGGTCTTTATGGGTGGCTCTATGAGCGTGAATGATCCTCTGGACTGGATAGGCCAGGAGCTGGAGTTGATAAGGCAGGCAGTAACACAGGGAACACCTGTGATGGGGATATGTTTTGGTGCGCAATTGATCAGTAAGGCACTTGGTGGAACGGTTGGCCCCGGCTCTTCTTTTGAGGCAGGCTGGCATCCATTGGAAATAGTCGATACAGAAGCGGGCTCCGATTGGCTATCCGGACTTCCTTCAACATTTAATGCATTTCATTGGCATGGAGAGACCTTTTCAATCCCGGAGGGTGCCAGTTGTATTTTACGGGGCCAGTGTTATGAGAATCAGGCATTTGTGCTGGGAGACAATTTGGCCTTACAGTTTCACCTGGAGGTACAGGAGGAAATGGTGCCAGAGTGGGCCAGTCTGTATGCCAGTGACCTGGAAAAGCCTTCAAGATGTGTGCAGCCAGTTGAGCAAATGACAAAAGACTTGTCCAGGAAAATAGCTGAACTGCATGAAGTGGCTGATGTTTTGTTCGGTGAATGGTTAAAGCGAGTTAAAAAGCGATTGTGAGGGCGGGTGTTGAAAACTTCGAGTTCAATCTGACAACAGCTAATGTCTCATGCTAGCCGATACTGTTGAAAAACTCGAAAATCATCAGAGCTGAAATTTTCGCCGAGAATGATTTCATCCTGATGTGCTAGGTTGCTTTGGCATTAAAGCTCATAGGATGCTTCATATAGGAATTTTGCTGCATTAGCACTGTCTCCCTATATGCTCAAAACTATAATTCGCCTGAGAGAATAATATTTTTTGGACTACCCTGAAAGCAGAGTTTTTCAACAGTATCAGCCATAAGCGGTCATTCATGAAATGCTAATACACGACCGTTCATAACCTAAAGCAGTCATAGGTAAGGTTGGATTCAAGAGGCAGCTTCCAGCACATAGCCGTCACTCGTTTAAAGCGTATAAATCTTCCCAGAAGCAGACACTCAGCATGACAAATTTATGTGTGACACGGTATATTGCTATGAGTGGATTTCGATCCGTACTTGCTTTTTAATGATATACTGACCCACGGGTCTGTATATCGTATGTTATGTGTCTGAGGCGAACATCCGCTATCGATC
>DAOWEP010000095.1 GCA_030638455.1 Gammaproteobacteria bacterium | reverse complement strand
CAGCACCTGCGGATAACGACTTATTTTTAACATCAGGCCTTGTTCATGTGGCTCATTCAATAGATGTAAATTTTCAGCTCCGCGATCCTCATTCCTTTCCAGCCCCTTTTCCTTCATCTGTTGCAGTACGCTGCAAACACGAGCATGCGCGTATTGAATGTAGTACACGGGGTTTTCATTTGATCGGGACTTGGCAAGATCCAGATCAAAGTCCATATGCTGCTCACATTTACGCATGACATAAAAGAATCGAGTGGCATCATTGCCGACTTCCTGGCGCAGTTCACGCAGCGTGACATATTCACCTGACCGCGTAGACATCTGTACTTTCTCACCATTACGGTAAAGCGATGCAAATTGCACCAGCAAGACATCCAGTTTACTGTCATCGTCACCGATCGCCCTTAAGGCAGCCCTTACCCGCGGGATGTAGCCATGATGGTCCGCACCCCAGATATCAATCACACGTTCAAAACCACGCTCCAGTTTATTGGCGTGATAGGCGATGTCGGATGCAAAGTAGGTCTTCTGGCCGTTGTCACGTACCACCACCCGGTCTTTTTCATCCTCGAAGTCGGTAGACTTAAACCAGAGCGCGCCATTCTTCTCGTAAATGTGGTTGGATGCCTTCAATCGTTCAATGGCTTTATCGACAGCGCCTGATTCCATTAAAGATCGCTCTGAAAACCATTCATCATATTCAATCCCGAGTTCCTTCAGGTCCTGACGAATATTATTCAATACTTCATTCAGGCCAAGGTCAAATACCTCGCGATATTTTTCAGGGCCGAGTAATTCCTTTGTCCGATTAATAAGCGCATCGATGTGTACCTCCTTATCGCCACCCTGCGGTTCATCCGGGGGGATGTCTTTCATCACGGTTTCGGCTGGATGACTCAGGTCGTTGCCGTAGGTTCTGTGCAATGTCGCCGCAAAATCCTGGACATAATCCCCCTGGTAGGCATTGGACGGGAAAGGAATTTCAACACCGGAAAAATCGAGATAACGTAAATAAACACTGGTGGCGAGGATGTCCATTTGCCTGCCAGCGTCATTGACATAATATTCGCGGTGAACCTTGTAGCCAATTGCCTCCAGTAAGTCGGCAACCGTTGCACCGTAGGCAGCACCACGACCATGCCCAACATGCAGTGGCCCGGTCGGGTTGGCCGAAACAAATTCTACCTGTACCGGTTTGCCCTGCCCGAGGTTACTTTTCCCGTAGCGGTCACCCTGCTTTAGAACAGAACGGATGACCTCATGGAAGGCTGTTGGCGCCATAAAAAAATTGATAAAACCGGGGCCTGCAATCTCGACTTTGGCAACCTGATCAGAAGCGGGTATAGATTCAATGATCTTTTGAGCCAGATCACGGGGCTTACATTTGGCTTGTTTGGTCAGCATCATGGCGATATTGCTGGCGAAATCACCATGACTACTGTCGCGGGTATTTTCAATTTGAATGCTGGGCTGGATTTCTTCCGGCAGTGTTCCCTGCTGTTTAAGAGAGGCTACTGCTTGCTCAAGTAGTTGTTTAAGGTGATGTTTCATGCAAAGTCAGGTACGGGCTATTAAATCAGATGGTTTACAGGTCGGGTATTATCCCTTGTATCTCGCATCTTGTATATGACGCTTAAGAGAGAAGTTTGCACGAATTGAATTTTCTTTCAAGACAAGGCAAGAATTAACGAAAAAGCGCAGTTTTGGACATGGATGTCCTTATAGCGCGAAGCCCATGGAAGGGCGGGAGCGCATTACAAATAGTTTATCGTTTCACGACCTCGCATTTTGAGTTAATTATTAACGCCGTATTGAGAGAAAAGGCTTTCGTGCAAAGCGCCCTCAAAACATATCTAGCGGATCTACGTCTAGCGACCACCTAACCTTGCGGGCGGATTTTATTTTTTCCAGTGAGGGTGTCCATTGTTTTAGTAGTCGGTGTAACGCTGGACGGTTTTCAGATTGCAGCAGTAATTGTGCGCGGTAACGACCCGCACGTCTTTCCATGGGTGCCGGTACCGGCCCCATAAACTCTATGTACTGAATATCCAGATGCGCTGCCATTTCTTTAGCATGTTGCAGGAACTGGTGAGGCATACTGTAGTCAGCAGCCTCTGCGCGCAGTAGCGCAAGATTGCTAAATGGTGGTAGGCAGGCCTGTTTTCGTTCCTGTAATAGCCCATCAGAAATATGGCTGTAATCCTGGCCGGATAACATCCCCAGCAAAGGATGGTCTGGATGATGTGTCTGGATCAATACCTGGCCCGGTTTTTCAGCTCGGCCTGCACGCCCGGCCACTTGTAGTGCCAGTTGTACCATTCTTTCGGTACCCCGAAAGTCTGCGCTGAACAGGCCCTGATCGGTATCGAGTATGCCGACCATGGTGACATTCGGGAAATGATGGCCCTTTGCCAGTAACTGTGTGCCGATCAGAATCTGGCTTTTTCCGCTGAGCGCATCTTCCAGCATGGACTCCATGCTGCCCTTGCGCCGCGTGCTATCACGGTCAATTCGGGAGATCGTGATATCCGGGAAATGTTGTTGTAGGGCCTGTTCAGTACGCTGTGTGCCCTGACCGATGGGTTTTAGTTCTTCATTTGTACAGTTCGGGCAGGTTTTTTCTATGACTCGATCCGCGCCACAGTGATGACAGCACAACCGATTTCGTTGCTTGTGCAGGGTCATATGGGTATCGCAGCGATCGCACCCGGCTGTCCATCCACATTCATGGCACATCAGTACGGGGGCATATCCGCGCCGGTTTAAAAAGAGCAACACCTGGCTGCCCTGATCCAGATGTTGCTGCATTCTTTGCAACAGCTTATGTGATAGCCCTTCATCCATTGGTTGTGCGCGCATATCCAGTAGTTCAATACTGGCATGGCATGCGTCGCCAGCCCGATCCGGCAGGCCCAGTAACTGATAACGGGACTCAGCTGCATTATGCATACTTTCCAGTGATGGGGTTGCCGACCCCAGTACTACCGGGACTTGAAGGAACCGGCCGCGCATCACTGCCAGGTCACGTGCGGAGTAACGAAACCCGTCCTGTTGTTTTAGTGAGACGTCGTGTTCCTCATCAACAATAATCAGACCGGGGTTTTTAAGGGGTGTAAATATTGCGGAACGCGTTCCCAGAATAATAGAGGCGCTACCATTTCTTGCGGCTAGCCATGCTTCAAGGCGTTCCGAATCTGAGAGGCCGGAATGAAAAACAGTGATAGGGATCTGAAATCTCTGCTGAAAACGTTGAACCAGCTGTGGCGTAAGGCCGATTTCAGGTACCAGTACCAGCACTTGTTGTCCTGCACCAAGAACCGCATCAATGACCTGTAGGTAGACCTCGGTTTTACCACTACCGGTAACACCGTGGAGCAGGAAGGCTTGAAAGCTGCCCAGTGCTGCGGAGATATTGTCTACCGCCTCCTGTTGGTATGAATTTAACTGCAAATGAGGCTGCGCCTGTGATTCAGCAGTCTGGGGTGTCATGTTGGTTTCCTGCTTAACTACCCAGCCACGTTTTATTAATGCCTGTAGTCCGCCGCGCCAGTCACCCGGTAGTTGTTGTAATTGCTCGCTCTTTGCACCTTCAGGGTATTGCTGCAGGCAGATATGTACAGCGGCCTGCCTGGGTGCACGTTTCAGATCTTTCTGGTCGGCGGACTTACCTTCTGGTGTCAGGCACCATGAAATGACGGGCTTGCTTTTATCTGGCAGGCCTTTGCGTAGCGCAGCCGGTAGAGCGGTATTGATTGCCTCCCCTATGGGGTAGTGATAATAATTACTGGCCCAGGAAACCAGCTCAAGGATATCTTGAGGCAGGGCAGGATGCTCATCAAGGCATTCGAGAATAGGCTTGAGTCGCCCGTGTTCAATATCACTTGTTTCAGCCAGCTCTACCAGTACGCCTATAGATTTGGTTCTGCCAAAAGGTACACGAACACGCACTCCGGGTTCGAGAGTGTCCATATTTTGCGTTGAGTGTGGCAGGTAATCGAAGATTCTGTATAAGGGTGTGGGTACAGCGATACGTAAAATATTGGAGGGTGACGACATCGATTTACTCTAGCATCATTTAAGGAAAGATAGTTAGTGCGGCAGTTAATTTGGAGTTACCAAATAAACTTAAATTAAGTTATCAGGTAGTTCAGGTTACTGGATATCAAATCAAATGAATTTCTGGTTATCCACAAAATCTGTGGATAACTATGTGGATGAAATTCAAATAATAAGACTATGTTTGCATATAAGTAGACTCCTGCTCAAATAGGCAATAATTTGATCATTATAATTTATATATAAAAAACAGTAGGTTAATTATATCACTTGCGGATTCTTCTTATACGGGTATAGAATCAATATTTACTTATTCATGCACATAAAATGCTGTGCATAAAATCACTATAAAAATAGAATAAGTTATTGTTATTTAGATATGTATATCCTAACTGTGAGTAAAGCCTGAGAGTATATAGGGTTGCTGGCGGAAGAGTGTTATGCAGCTATAATTAATCTTACCCCCTTATGAAATGACTTCGAAATTAAGCAGTTATTATGGTTAATAGAGGGAGAGGCTATTTGGTAACCAGAGTTATAGCTAATGAATTAGCTGTTGTTTGCGGAGGTTGAGTTAAAACAATTGTTAACTTTCCTTATCACTAGTCGTCTCAGAAATTATTTATGATAGCCTTAATAGTAGGCAATTGAATATAGCAAAGAACCCTATCTGTACTTTCTGGAAAGTTGAGCATGAAAATGGTTATCTTTATTAGGAGCTGATAATGAATCAAGAGCAATATTCAGCAAACATCCTGATTGTGGATGATCAAAAGCCGAATGTCAGGTTGCTGCAAAAGATTTTGAGCGGCGCAGGATATACCAATGTCATTGCAACGACCAATTCACTAGAAGTAGAGAAGCTGCACAGGGAACACGAATTTGATCTGGTGTTGCTGGATATTCGTATGCCCAAGATGGACGGCTTTCAGGTTATGGAGAAGCTCAAGGAGATCGAGCATGATAATTATGTGCCTGTACTCGTACTTACCGCCCAGAACGATGACGCCACCAAGCTGGACGCCCTGAAGGCGGGTGCCAAGGACTTTCTGGTGAAGCCCTTTGACCAGAATGAGGTGTTGTTAAGAATAGCTAATATGCTGGAAGTCAGGTTATTGCACAAGCAGGCGCGTAACCAGAACAAAATCCTTGATCAGAAAGTAAATGAACGCACCAAGGAACTGAATGATACTCGCCTGGAGATCATTCGTCGTTTAGGCAGGGCCGCAGAATTTCGTGATAATGAAACAGGTTTTCATATCATTCGTATGAGTAAATTTTCCCAGTTAATAGCCCTGAGGACGGGAATGAATGAGGAGCGGGCAGAATTGATACTTAATGCCAGCCCCATGCACGATATTGGTAAAATAGGGATTCCTGACAGGATTTTACTAAAACCAGGAAAACTGAATGCCCAGGAATGGGAAATCATGCAGACACACGCTGCTATAGGTGCGGATATTCTTTCCGGTCATGATTCAGAGTTGATGATTATGGCCAAGGAGATCGCGATTAGCCATCATGAAAAATGGGATGGCAGTGGATATCCTAATGGCCTTACAGGAGAACAGATTCCACTATCAGGACGTATTGTTGCAGTTAGCGATGTGTTTGATGCGCTTACCTCAGAAAGACCATATAAAAAGGCCTGGCCTGTTGAAGAAGCTATTGAGGAAATCAAGCGCGGTGCCAGCAAACACTTTGATCCAGAGCTTGTAGAGGTATTTCTACAGGTGTTGCCGGAAATTCTGGATGTTAGGACACGTTATATAGAAGAAGACGTTCATTTTGATAAAATGCGGGTTTATTTAACAGGCACATCTTGATTTTTCTTTGCACCGTAGTAACTTCATCTCATTATTAATAATCATATAGATATAAATCATTTGCCTGGATTGCTGAATGTAAGCATTATACCCTTCCTGTTATTATTAAGAATGTATATACAAGGAGATTGAGAGAGCAAATGTTAAATTGTCCACATTGCGGAAAAAAGGGCGTTTCACCATTGCGGAAGATATTCCTAAGTCCTGGCATGCCTGCCAAATGTACATCCTGTGGGGAACTTATTACCGTTCACTACCCGCCCGTACTGAAAGCCATTGTACCGGGCGCGGCCCTGATGATTGCGGCCGAGTTTGTTGACCACGAAGTATTAGGTTGGGTATTGAGTATAAGCGGTTTGGTGGTATGGCTGTCCCTGCATTTAATCTATGTTCCTTTGGTAAAAGAGGAACATATCGGGGAATAGCCGGAGCTTGGAAAAAACCGATACCTTCAGGTGAACTGGTGAGTAAACAACGAAGCCGAGAATGCTACATAAAATTTATATAGCTACCCATCTCCCATTCCCATTACGATATAACCGGTAGGACATACCTCGGCACATATGTGGCAGCCTATGCAGCGTGTATAGTCAGTATAGACATACCTTCCGGTAGTGGTCTGATCTTTTGGTGTTCGTTTTACGGCTTCCTGAGGACAATAAATTACGCAGTTGTCACACTCAAAGCACATTCCGCAACTCATGCAGCGCTTGGCTTCATCTATTACATCTTCCTCAGACAGTGCCTGAAGCCTTTCCTGGAAATGCCCTATTACTTCTTCTTCCTTGACGACCATTTCTTCTCTGCGATGTCTGGGTTCGAATTCAAAGTGCCCCAAAAACAGTTCATCAGAAGGGATAATCTCAACTTTTGAACGGTCTTCATAGTTGTGAACCGCATAATCCTCTGAATCTGTTCCCCACTCTGTCTGGTGGTTATATTCCTCAGGGAACAGGTTGTCTTCACGTAATTTATTCAGCAAGTTGAAATGGTGTACGTCTACTTTAGAACGCTTGGAATGTTCTTGATGGTTCAGGTAGTGGTCGATGCTTTCACAGGCAACCGATGCCTGACCAATTGCGGTTGTTAGTAAGTGCGGACGAATAATATCACCAGCAACAAAAAATCCTGGTTTATCCTTGATTTGATAGAAGCTGTCTGAATCTATCAGGCTTCTGCCATTATCCAGTGACTCCATGCCGGTCAGGTTGCCGCATTGTCCAATAGCAGAAACGATAAGATCGCATTCGATATCATGTTCAGATCCTTCCTTGATTTCCATTTTACCGCTGCTCCAGTCAACCTCGACTACACGCAATGCTGTCGCACGACCATCGTCGCCCTTGATTACCTCGACAGGAGCGATGCTACCGCGAATTTCTACACCCTCACTATTTGCTGCTTCTATTTCATACCGGGCGACCGGCATGGCTTCGACATCCCGTCTATAGGTAAGGATAACCTCTGCACCTTCTTTTTTGGCGGCAGTGGCAACATCGTGGGCCGTATGGCCTAAGACTATATTTTCTACCCGATCTTTTTCAGAGACATTCTTGATATGCCCCAGTCGTTTGGCAACAGAAACCACATCCATTGCGGTATCTCCTCCGCCTACGACTACTACCTTGCTAGCGGAGCTTTGCAACCGGCCATCATTGAAGGCATCAAGAAACGCAACACCGGTAATGCAGTTGGATGCATCTGCCCCCGGTATTGGCAGGGGATTTCCATTTTGCGCGCCAATAGCGATCAGAACCGCATCAAACTCTTTTTCAATTTCATCCAGTGTAATGTCAGTGCCAACACGCGTATTCATCCGCGTCTCAACACCCATTTCCAGAATCCGGTTAATCTCGCCATCAAGTACATCACGTGGCGTGCGGTAACCCGGTATACCATACCGCATCATGCCGCCAAGCTCGGTGTGGGAGTCGATAATCGTGGCACCATGGCCCATTCTTCGTAACTGGTAAGCAGCAGCAAGACCAGCAAGCCCAGCACCAATAATGCCTACCTTTTTACCGCTTTCCTTTTCCGCAGGGTTAAATTTAAGGTTGCTTTT
>DAOWEP010000163.1 GCA_030638455.1 Gammaproteobacteria bacterium | reverse complement strand
TCTGAAAGATCAGACTTTGCCCAATATCGAACACCGTTGGGAGATCTGGCCAAATCAAATCCGTTTGCCTTGCAGCTATTGCGACTATTGTCTACAGAGGGTCAGACCTTTATTCATGTTTGCAAAAGGGTGCTAACAAAGCCAAATAACCAGGATGTGGTAGTCAAATTACTGGAAGCAATTACCCGGTATTTTTCCAATGTACGCATTTCACCTTTAGATTATGAAGATGTAGAATCAATCATCAGCGATGTTCATGATATCGGCACCAATAAAAAGAATGAAGAAACGCCAATGCAGCAGCAATTATCTGAATTACTACAAGCAGTACCAGAGCTTAAGAAAGAAATTAACGCTATGCTTGTATTGGCACACGCGGATGAACGTGTAGTACGCCCTATTTTTTCAAGAACAGATGCTGTCGGCAGCGTAATGAGAAGAAAGCTGGAACCGGTAAGTAAACCAATGATGGAGCAATTTTCAGTGCTTAATTCCTGATCTTACTGATTAATGTTAAAAATCCATTTCATCAAGGTAGCGCTAACAGTAACCATCAGGGTCTCGGAAGATATTCTTGAGCAGAGAATGGCGGCATCCCCTTCTTTTGTTGGCGAGGAGCTGGCACGCCAGGTCCAGGGATATGTAAGAAAGCATGAACTTGGTTATTATCCTGCGCTGGATTATTTTCAGGAGTTGGATGCCCTTGAAGATGACCTTGTTGAAACAGCCCAGGGGATCGCGTGGGTGGTTTCAGAGCTGGTACGTTCAGAAGTAATCAGCCGTTTACGCCCCGCCTTTTCACGCGTGGAAATTGAAGGTATGCAGTCAACGGCCTATACAATGCCAACGGTGCGTCCAAGTCACCCCAATGCCCTGTACGAGCTGGCCCAGCATTATACGCCGGATCAGGTAAAGATAACCTTAATGGTATCCAGCATAGAAAAAAGTGCAAATACAGATGGCATGGGCAAGCTTGCAGAGCATAAGGTCAGGAGATGGCTTGACCAGCATTTTGATACTGTGATTGTCACTAGTTCGAATGTTATTCATGCAGATTAGATACGATCTTCTTCGTATAGGTATTTTTCATACTAATCTTCAGTGAACTACCTGTGCTAGCCATGAGCGGTCATTCATGGTTTTCGGCTTAACTTTCGATAACGACCCAAAGTAGACACTGAAGATTAATCTATGAATTACTGGGATTAGCCGCAACCAAACCTACATAGTTTTTCGGCTAAACGTTCGACAATGGCCTTACTGTCTGGCAATACAACTCTGAATCTCACCTTTCTCGCTGTTAGTTATAATGCCATTCCACTTAAGCGCATTAAGCAAGTGGCTGACACAACGCACAAAGCGGCCGTGGTTCGATGCGTCATTGTGGCATGCTGCGATACCGTCATTGATGGTGCAACCGTTCGCGGACAGTGTATTTCCTACAGAAGTCTGACAACCGTTGAAGGCAACCTGTGAGGAAAGATCGGACAATGGGCAATGGTCGGTTCCGTCGGCTACGCCATCATTGTCATCGTCATTGTCGCAGGCATCTCCACTGCCATCATCGTCACTGTCTTGCTGTGACGGGTTGGCAATGTCGGGGCAGTTGTCCAGTGTATCCGCAACGCCATCGCCATCACTATCGGTTACGAATAAAGCGGCAAGATCAATTTCAAGGCGCAATGTATGTTGGTACATCTGGTCGGTCGAGTACCTGAACAGATTGTCAGTGATTTCAAACTGGGCTTCACCGAACTGCGGCAGGCCTCTTACGAGGTAAGTCGTATCCGCGTCGGGATCTTGGGCGAGGAGAGCCTCATCCGGTACATGCTTATGAAACAGTTGGTTATGCATGCAATCGCCGGCATTGCTTGTCTCACAAGAGCCTGATTGCAAGCGAAATGTACTGAAACCAATACCGATCTTGTCGCAATCCTCTCCCGACGCGGTGACTTCCTCGCGCGGAATCAACAGAAGGTATGTCTCGGGGTCTTGCACAAAAGGATGGCTTTCCGGGGAATATGGCGTGTAGAGAATAAAGTTCTCCAGATCGGGTACTGGAAACGGTGGGTCTTCAGCCATCTCGGCGAACAAGTTGATTTGCGGATCCGGGTTCTGCTGGTGAGCGTTGTATATAGGGTAGGATAACAGCAGGTCAAAGTTTTCGCTTCTGCTTCCCACAATTACTTGCACCGCCATACTGAACTGTTTCTGTGCTTCACCGACTTCATAGCCTGCAAAAAAAGGCTCCCCGGGATGATAACAGTGAGCGGTTGAAAAATTATTGAGCAGAGTGGACCGCTCTCCCAGCCATTCCTCTCCACGCCACCAGGAGGGATCATTCAAATCCTGGAGACTTCTGTTACAACAAAAGCCTTGTGAATCCGGAATACGTTGGCCGCCAACGGACACCCAGCCACAACTTGGAAAATCAGACGCGGGGGAGTCCTCGCATTTCTGAACGCCTACAACCACATTGGGTACTTTTATAACTTCTTCTACGGGATAATAGTACACACCGTGTAAAAACATGAGTGGCTGGGTAACCGTTGGCTCCAGTTCATTCAAACGAATTTCAACCGGCTCTTCAAATGTAAAGATTTGACCGCCGTAGTCGGCTTCAATGATAGTAATGTCGTTAATGGTACTGGAAGGCTCGTAGACAAGTTCCACGTCGACCTGCAGCTTTTGTTCGCAGGTGATTCCCGGATCACCAGGAATACAGTCCAGAATCTGCGCCTCCCAGTTGGCGGCATAAAGCAACGGAACTGAAAGATATAATATTAAACCAATCAGGATTAGGGTGATATTGTGTTTAGAGAATATTTTCATGATGGTTTCTTATACGAAAGCACCTCAAAACCGTTGTCCAAAATGCAGCTATTTCACCCTACCACTCAATTGGGCGCCATCGTAATCATTTTATAACTGTGATTGGTTTTGTACCATGATCAAGGTCAACAAATGTTGATTTAATGGTGCAGAAAAATACTCAGTGATTTTTTGAATAATGAGTGACCGCAATTAATCGAGAACATCCGCAAAATAAAAGGACATGAATGTCCGCTTCTGGCCGGTTGCTGCCTATTAAGAATAATGTCTAGACGGCTGCTACAGGGTGGGAGCAGCTATTCAATCAATATTATCTATCTAGCCAAAATGGCTGATTGCCCTAATTTTATATAATGAATATGAATGACTGCTTAGTTGCTATTCACAAATTTATCATAATTGAAAATAGGATGAGGGGTAGGGGCAGTTTCTATTATTGAGTCAGTAAATAAAGCAGAACGATATTGAACATTAGCAGTAAAAAACTAATGCCCTTCCAGGTTTTTACGGGGTTGCGTTTTATTAGCGGCACAAAGTCATTGCCTGTTACGGATGAGTCCGGGTGTGACAATGCGTAGGTAAATTCCGATAGTTTTTCGTAGCGCTTCTCGGGGTTTATCTCTACGGCCTTTTCAATAGCCATGTCTACCCATATCGGGATTTCGGGTTTGAAATATTTAACCGAGCGGTATCTAACCTGACGAAGGTTGCTGGCGGTCAGTTCCTTGTTATAGGGCAGTTTCCCGGTTAACAGTTCATATGTAATAATTCCAAGAGAAAAAATATCAGATCGGTTGGTAGCAGGTTCACCAATATGGTATTCGGGTGCCGTGTAGTTAACCGTGCCCAACAGGTTATCATCTTCCAGTGGTGTTGAGATTTCCTCAATGCCTGCGATCTTGGTGGAACCAAAATCAATGATTTTCAGGGTGCCATGTTCATCGATCAATATATTTTCCGGTTTCAGGTCCTGGTGAATCATTTCTAGCCGGTGAAAGGCGTGCAGGCCACGAGCTATTTGCTCAATCAGGTTGCGGACCTTGTTCAGGGGCGGGCTTGGGTGGTCATTCATCCACTGACGGAGTGAATGTCCTTCGATGTACTCGGTAATGTAATACAGCGCATGTCGCTTTCTTTTGCATTCCAGGACCTTCATTACATGCGAATTATTGATCCTGCGTCCTGCCCATTCCTCATGTAAAAAATGATTGATGTATTCAGGGTGGTCAGAATAATTTATAGAAGGGGCCTTTAGCACCACTTTTAGATTGGTGTCTGTGTCCTGTGCCAGATAGACCTCGGTACGTTTGCTCGAGAATAATTGCCTCAGAATTTTGTAACCATCCAACACCATGCCGGGTTCCAGCGGTGGAGGGAAGGGTAGCTCTATGAGCTTCTTATAAAATTCCTGCTCATTTGCACCCGGCAAGCTGTCTATTCTTACAATTTGACAGGTAAGGTTGTCATTGGATTTGTTTTCCAGTGCCTGTTCTACGATAGAGGTGCAGGCCTGATCCAGATCAAGGTTACTTTGTCTCAGCATTTCTCTGATTTCGTTATCAGCAAGAAATTCGTGTACACCGTCAGTAAGCAGGATGAAAGTGTCACCTTTCTCAAGGCTTGCAGTTTTATAATCAATATCCAGATGTAGGCCGATACCCATTGCGCGAGACAGGTAGGTTTTGTCTTCACTTACCTGAATGCGGTGGTCCTGTGTGAGTTGCTCCAGTTCGTTTCCGCGCAAACGGTAGACTCGGCTGTCACCGACATGGAACAGATGTGCTGTGTTGGACTTTAGTACCACTGTGCTGAGGGTGGTTACCATTCCTTTGTGGCTGCCATACTCCTTATGGCCTTGTCCATGTAGCCAGTGATTAAGGGCGGACAGGATTTTCTGGGCAGAGGTCTTGGTGGTCCAGCTTTCCGGTGTACTGTAGTAGTCGTTCAGGAATCCTTCTACGCAGGCATTGCTGGCTTCCATTCCGGCCTCGCTACCACTCATACCATCAGCGATCGCCATCGCGATCCCTTTGGATGTTAATACAGGCTCTTCGGGTACGTAGACGCCACAGGCATCTTCATTTCGGGACTTTATTCCCGCAATACTGGATTGCCCGATTGTGACGGCTAGCTTTGTCATGCGTTTATCAAATGTATAATTAATAAGAACATTTGGCGATATAGCTACCTAAAGATGTAGTAGTATAGCACCCGGTTTTAAGGAGCCTCTGATTAATTCTGGGTTGAATTGATGGTGAAATAAAATCTTCCAGATCAAGGTGCAAATTGCAGGCAATAGCCGGACTATTGTCAAAATTTGTAACGCAGAAGTGGATGATTTTAGCCATCAGCAAGCGATCCATGAATTAATCAGAGGTTCCTTAAGTCACTTCTATCATCTGCACAGTTCCATCTGGTAAGATTTCAGCCATATGGCCTTTGGGTTCTTCCAGGAAGAATGCAATTGCAGCTAGCGTTACTACTGCAAAAGCGGCAATCACCAGGAAGAAAATCTGGGGTTCAACAAAAGACAATACCGTAAGAAAAGTTACCCCACCAACATTGCCGTAGGCACCTGCCATACCTGCAATTTGCCCGGTAAGACGGCGTTTGACCAATGGTATAACAGCGAATACCGCCCCGTTCCCTGCATTAACAAATAATGAACAGAAGATGGTAACCATGACAGCTGAAATGATGGCCCAATTACTACCAATGAAACTCATAAGGAAATAACCCAGGGCCAGACCCACCATAATAATGGTGAGAGAGAGCTTGCGACCATATTTGTCACTGATCCATCCACCAGCAGGACGCATGATAAGGTTTAGGCCCGCGAAAATAGAAGCAATCAAGCCTGCTTGTACCGCGGAGAGTTCAAAGGTATCCATAAAGAATAAGGGCAGCATAGAGACTATCGCAAGTTCAGAACCAAAAGTTATCATATAAGCCAGATTTAGGATGGCTACTTGCTTGAAGCTGTAACGTTCAATCTCTGGTATCGTTTCCTTGAATACATGTTTGTTAATCTGATAGATACGAATGGTCTGGAAGACGTAGAGACTGCCTAGCACCGCGTAGATCATATAGGTAACATTGCTACCTAGCATGTTTAAGTTGGCAGGGCCCAATTTCCAGGTAAGCACGGCCAATGCCGCAAACAATGGTATGTTCATTATTACGTAGAGGATAAAATCCCCTGCACTGGTGACCTCCAGGGCGCCATTACGTTTTGGCTTGAAGTAAGTAGAGCCTTTAGGTGTATCTGCTGTGGAGAAGAAATATACCCCGGAATAGAGGAGTGCCAGTAAACCGGTGCT